>SYFR01000273.1 GCA_005800325.1 Myxococcales bacterium
AGCGTCGCCGAGGCCGCGGTGATCGGAGTTGCGCACGAGAGCCTCGGCGAGGAGGTCGTCGCGGTCGTGGCGCTCAAGGCCGGCCATGAGGCGACCGCGAATGAGCTCATGCTTCATTGCAAAGAGCGCCTCGCCGCGTACAAATACCCGCGCGAGGTTCGCTTCGTCGGCGCGCTGCCGAAGGGCCCGACCGGCAAGATCTTGAAGCGCGAGCTGCGGGGATGACGCGCTTGGGCGAGCGAGCCGAGCCTGCGACGAACACCATGACGACGGGAAACGGGGATTGAGCGTGGAAGAACAAGCCTACGAGATGCTCTGGGACTGCGCGTACTGCGGGACCACCAAGCTGCTGGGTCACTCGCAGCGGCACTGCGCGACGTGCGGCGCGGCGCAGGATCCGTCGCGCCGCTACTTTCCGAGCGACGCGGACAAGGTGAGAGTGCACGAGCATCGCTTCGTCGGAGCGGACGTGGCCTGTCCGGCGTGCCGGCAGCCGATGAGCCGGGCGGCCGCCTGCTGCACGAGCTGCGGCTCCCCGCTCGATCCGAGCAGGAGCGTCGCGACGCGCGGCGAGATGATCCAGGGGCCCGGCGGGGGCTGGCAGCCCGCGGCGCCGCCGCAAGAGGGGCCGGCTGCGAGCAAGAGCGGCAAGGGGATCGCGATCGTCATCGGGCTCGTCCTCCTCGCGATCGTCGGCGTCGTGGTCGCACGGCTGACGCTGAAGAAGGACACGGCGCTCGCCGTCGCCGCGCTGACCTGGGAGCGCACGATCGCGATCGAGCGGATGGCGGAGGTCCGCGAGAGTGGCCCGTGCTCGAGCGTCCCGCGCGACGCCGCGATCACCTCGCGAAACACTCCCATGGCGACGTGCAAGAAGCGCAAGGTCGATCGCGGCGACGGCACCTTCGTCGAGAAGGAAGAGTGCAGCCAGCCGGTCGAGCAGTGCAGCTACAACGTGCGGCGCTGGACCGCGGCGCGGACCCTGCGCGCCGGCGGCAAGAAGGGGGAGCCGCTGCGCTGGCCCGACGTGGACGTCATGCTGCGGGGCGAGTGCCTGGGCTGCGAGCGCGAGGGGACGCGCACGGAGTCCTTCGTCGTGTCGTTCACCGATGCGGCGGACAAGAAGAACCGCACCTGTCGCTTCGACTCCGAGGCCAAGTGGTCGACGTTCACGCCAGGCAGCAAGTGGGCCGGCAAGGTCAACTTGGTCGGCGGGGATCTCGACTGCGACACGCTGAAGACGAAGTGACCGCCCGCCGCGAGCGGGGCCAAACTAGCTAGTTAGGCTCGAGCGCGCTCGGCGAGGGCCAGCTCGTTCTTCGCCATCGCGCCGAGCTTCTTGCGACCCGCGCGCTCGCGCGCAGGAACTCGTCGCCGGCGGGGTCGCCCTGCTCGATGAGATGGAAGCCGACGTAGTAGGCCGTATCTAGCTAGCTAGGCGCCGCGAAGCTCGCCGCCGATTGCGCCGAAGTAGCGCCGCGGCAAGAACCAAGAGGCCAAGGGGCGCGCGCGGTGAGCCGGGTCCGCCGCTCGAGGGTGCATAGCCCAACGAGCGAGCGCCGACCGAGCACGAGGCCTCGAGCGTGTCGCGGTTCGGGATCCCGTCCGCGCCGCCTGCGCCCGACGCGTCCCCGCCGCCCGCGCCTACCCCGACGGACGAGCTCGGGCTCGCGGGCACGACGTGGAAACTCAGCGCGATCTCGTCGTCCTTCGGCTGACCGCCCGGGGGCGTGTCGCTGAACCAAGCGAAGCCGTCTTCGACGAGGTTGAAGTGCTCCACGTACTCGCCCGGCTCACTCGGCGCGCGCACGTCGAAGGCGACCGTCACGGTCTGTCCGCTCGCCACGCCGTCCTTCATGCTGACCACGCGCTGGTCGCTCACCCACGCCTCGGCCTGGAACGCGCTCGCTCGATCACGCGGCTCGGTCGTGCCCAGGAACGTGGCGTCGCCCCACGCGCGCGCGCCCTCGTTCTTCAAGACCAGCGTCACCGTCGTGGTCGCGCCCGCCTCGAGCTCGTCCGCGTAGTCGAGCGACACGACGCTCGCGCGGAGGCCGTTGCCGGCTAGATCCTGCAGCGCGAGCTCGTCGCCGTTGAAGCGGTTCTCGTCCACGTTGCCCGAGATCCCGGGGACGCTGCCGGTCGAGGAGAACTGCCACATGCCCCAGTCCGCCCACGCGAGCGGCAGGTTCGGGCACGGGTTGGCCGTGTAGTGGGCAATCCAGAGCAGGTGATCGTTGTGCGCGTCGGTCGCGACGTTGTCGTTCCAGAAATAGCGCCCGGTGTAGATGATGGGCTTTCTGCCCGTGCCCGCTTCCACGATGTCGAGCCAGGTGCCGACGTTCTTCGCGATGACTTCCGCGCTCTCGCCGTCCGTCGACTCGACGTCGATGACGGGCGGGAGATCGCCGGGGCCGAGCATGCCGAGCTTGTCGACCACGATGTTGGCCTGCTCGACCGGATCGCCGCCCGGATTGAAATATTGGTAGGCGCCGCGGACGAGGCCCACGTCCTTGATGGCCGCCCAGTTCGTGTCGAACTCGGGGTCCATGAAGCCGCCGTGGTTGATGCGCGTGACAGCGAAGCGGATCCCCGAGTCAGCGACGGCCGACCAGTTGGGCTGGCCTTGGTAATAGGACACGTCGATGCCGTCGAGCATCGGCCCATCGGCGCACACCTCGAACAGCTCGGCGACGCCGAGGCGCTCGTCTTGCTCCTGTGCGGGACCGCAGCCGACCAGACCGACGGCGAGCATCAGGGCCGCTCGCGCGGTGTTCCAGGGTGACTTGGCGTTCATGGCTCTCTCCGGTTCGCTCGACGCGCGGAGAAGAGCAAAGAAGCGCGCGAACGGCAAGCGCGCGTGCACACGTTCGAGGCACGACGCGCGTCAGCGCACACCGGCCGAGCCACGCCGAGCGTCTGCTGCAGACCGGCGACGCGCCAAGGATCAGAAAACGTCGCAGCCCTGCGAGGGGACCTCGTCGCCAACGTTGGCGACGTACCAGCTGCCGAAGAGAATGCACATCTCGTCGTCGGCCTTCACGCCGAACTTGACCGGCTCGGTCGTGGGGTTGTCGAAATCGCAGGTGAACTCGAAGCCCGTTCCGGCCGGCATCAGCACCGGCTCGTCGAAGGCGTACTCGGTGTCTTCGTAGTTCGGCGAGGTCCAGATGTGCTCGCCGTCGCGGGTCCCGCCGGCGAACGCGACGCTGAAGTCCCTGCCCAACTTGTGGGTGTGGCGCGTCACCTTGTGCACCATGAGGTCATGGCTGAAGTGGCACTTGTCGGTGAAGCTCGCCTTGCTCATCGCCGGGATGTCGATCCCGAAGTTGTAGAAGCCGAACGAGCGCGCGACACGCTTCACCTGCGAGGCGTCGACGGTGTGAAAGTTCACCGCGGCGCGCGCCTGCACGGGTGCGCTCGAGGTGTTGAGGTAGTGGTAGTCGAAGATCAGGTATTGCCCGCCGTGGAACACCTTGCCCACGCCCTCGGGAAACGTCTCCTCGTGGTAGGGGTGCTGGCTCCCGGTGACGCTGTTGATCTCGCCGCCGAACACGTCGGGCCCGAGGCACTTCTTCTTCATCCCGAGCGTCATGGCTTTCTCGGTCTCGGAGCCGGGGATCGCCGCCGCGACGATGAGGTGATGGCTGTGCTGCGCCATCCCGACCTCGAAGCGGTTGACGTAGTAGGTCTCGGACGGATCGCCCGGCAGCTGCAACACCTCGCAGTACTCGACGTCCTCTCCGGGCTGGATCACCTCGCCGACGCTCTCGATCTGCATGCCGTTTTCGGGAGCGTTGAGGCACACCTCGCTCGGTGGACAGTCGCCAAGGCCGCTGCCGGTGCTCGTGCCGGCAGAGGCGGCGCTGCCTCCGCCCCCGCCGCCGGCTTCGCCCGCCGGATTGGCCGACTGGCCTGAGCAAGCCGCCAAGAGCGCCGAGAAAGAAGCTACAAACAAGGGCATTGCGCGACGCATGGGCTACGTATAGCACGACACATAGGCCGCCGGGCCTACTTTATCTCGCGGCCGCGAGGACCCATCGCGCGAGCGCTCTCGTCGGGTGACTCAGGCCCCCACCGGCACCCGAGCTCGGTCATTGGGTGCGCGCGTGCTGCCGTCGAGCCTCGGCTCGATCGCGAAGAGCCGCGCGACGAGGCGCACGACCTGCTCCCCGCCGAGGGCCGTACCCGTTCTTCGCGGCGAGCCGCCGATCTCGCGCGCGCCGCCCCACACGTTGCCCGCGCTCGGATCGGCGAGCCCGTCGGCCGCGTTCAAGAGCGGGTACACGTCGGCGAGCGACTTCGGAAGAAACGGATCGGCCATGAGGATCGAGACGTGTCCCGCTCCGCGGTCGAGCACCACGATCGCGAGCGCGTCGCCGTAGCGCGTGTGCAGCGCCTCTTCGACCTCGTAGATCCCCGCCGACGAGCGCATGAGGACCGCCACCTTGCGGGCGCGCACGAAGCCTCGCCGCTCGAGGGCCCGGCGAGACGCATCGCGCCGCCCACGGACGAGCAGCGCGGCGTCGAACGCCGAGAGGCGCGCGCAGGCGTACGCGACGGCGTCGCATGCGTCCCACGCGCCGGAGCGTCGCAGCTCGAGCTCGTTGGCGCGCAGGCGCTCGAGCCGCGATTTGTGGACGGCGTAGCTGCGCGGCAAGACGCCCGACAAGGCGGCGCGGTCGAGGCCGTAGGTGTCGATGTTGCCCTCGACGCGCAGGAGCGGCATGAGCTCGCCGATGAGCCGCTGGTCGTCGGCTCGAAGCGGGGCGAAGTTGACGAGCACCCACGCGGCGAGCAGCGCATCGAGATCGGGATCGTTCAGATAGATGCGCCACTCGCCCTCGTCGAGCGGCAACCCGAGCGCGACGAGGACCGCCGCCTGCTCGCAGGTCGCGAGCGTGAAGGGCCGCACCACCCCCGAGTGGTGATCGAGCGCGTAGTGGCGACGCACGTTGTCGATGAACGGCGGCCCCGCGTAGGCGCCGTCGAGAAATAGCGCCCCGTCGGGCAGCTCGGCGCGCGCCGCGTCGGTCACCACGAGCCCGCGCTCCACGACGACGCGCACGTTGGGCGCGTGCACAGGGACGATGCAGCGGCCGGCGCCTTCGCCGACGGTCGCGTACCCGTTCATGGGGCCTCGCGCTGGCTCTCGAGCTCGGGCAGGAAGGCGTCGACGGGTGCGATGCGCGCACGACCGAGCGCCGCGGCCTCGAGAAAGCGGTGCGCCCACCAGCGCACGTCCTCGCGCGCCACGCTCTGCCGAAGCGCCCGCATCCTCTGGCGCACGCGCGGCTCTTCCATCCGGAGCGCGCGCAAGAGGGCGTGTGCCGTGCCGTCGATGTCGTAGGGATTCACGACCAGCGCATCGTCGTGGAGCTGCGCGGCGGCGCCCGCGAGCTCGCCGAGCACGAGCACACCGCTGCCGTCGACGCGTGCCGCGCAGTATTCCTTCGCAACGAGGTTCATCCC
>SYFR01000274.1 GCA_005800325.1 Myxococcales bacterium
GCCTTTCCGACACTGGCCCGTCCGACACTGGCCCGTCCGACACTGGCCCGTCCGACACTGGCCCGTCCGACACTGGCCCGTCCGACACTGGCCCGTCCGACACTGGCCCGTCCGACACTGGCCCGTCCGCTGCGCCGGCGGATGAGCCGGCCCGCCGTTCGCCGTGGCAGCGCTTCGGCTCCGTGCTCACCTGGCTCGCCGTGCTCGGCTTGTTCGGCGCGTATAGCTACCTTTTGTCGCGGCTCGCCGTCGCCAACCACCACGCGCTCAACACCCGCACCATCGACCTCGGGTACTACGACAACATCTTCTACAACTCGATCCACGGGCGACCGCTCGGGTGCAGCTTCGTCAAGGGAGGCAACCACGCCTCGGCGCACTTCGATCCGATCCTGGTCTTCCTGTCGCCGCTCTACCTGCTCTACCCGCGCGCCGAGCTCTTGCTCGTGCTCCAGTCGGTGTGGCTCGGCTCAGGCGTCATTCCCGCGTACTTGCTCGGGCGGGAGAAGCTGTCGAGCAGCGTAGCGGGGCTCGTGCTCGCGACCGCGTATGCCGTGTATCCGGCCCTTCATGGCGCCAACCTCTACGAGTTTCACTCGCTCACGCTGACCGCGCCCTTCATCCTCTGGCTCATCTACTGCCTCGAGACGCGCCGCTGGGTCGGTTATGCCATCGCGGCCCTCTTCTTGTGTTTCTGCCGCGAGGACGTGCCGCTGCTGCTGTGCTTCGTCGGTGCCTACGCGGTGCTCTCGGGCAAGCCAGGGCTCCCGCGCGTCGGCGCGCTCACGATCATGGGCTCGGTCGCGTACTACCTCGTCGCGCGCCACGTGTTCATGCCCTCGCGAGACCTCTTGAACAGCGGGGCCGGCGCCTATTCGTATGCGTACTACTACGAAGATTTGATGCCCACCCGGCGCGGCCTGGGGGAGTTCGCGGCGACGTTGATGACGAACCCGATGTTCTTTCTGCGCTTCGCGTTCGGCGAGCCGCAGAAGGTGCTCTACCTCCTGCAGCTCTTCGTGCCGCTCGCGCTCCTGCCGCTCTTTGCGCGGCGCGCGCGCGTGATGCTCGTGTACGGCCTGCTCCTGACCTTGCTCGCGAGCCGCAAGCCCGTCTTCCAGGTGGGCTTTCAATATGCGGCGACGATCTTTCCGCTCGCGTTCGCGATGACGCCGGGGGCCCTGGCCGAGCGCACGGACCAGCTCGTGCGCCTCGGGCTTTCGCGCGCCGGCCTTCGGCGAGCCGGGCTCACGTTCATTCTCGTCGCCTCGCTGCTCGTGTCGTGGAAGTTCGGCGCCATCGTCGAAAACTCCGCATTTCGCGGCGGATTCGGAAAAATCGCGCGCCTACCGCTCAGCGAGGAGCAGGTCGCGACCCACCGCGCGCTGCGCGAGCTCGTCCTGCTCGTCGAGCCGGGAGCGAGCGTCACGGTGTCGAACCGCGTCGGTCCGCACGTGTCGAACCGCAAGGACGTCTACCTCGTTCACCAGCGCAAGAGCACGCACTACGTCCTCGCCGACGAGCGCGAGCTCAAGAAGCAGGCGAAGAGCTTGCACGACGAGCGCATGAAGAAGGGCGAGCTCGTCGAGGTGAAGCGCCACAAGAACCTGGTGCTCTGGCGCTACGAGCCGAAGAAGGGCGCTGCCAAGCGCGAGGCCCGCGATCCGGCCGCCGCGGGATCGGCGTCGGCTGCGGCTGCGGCTGCGGCGAGCGCCGCGACCGGGCCCTCGCTCGCGCCCGAGCTGGCACCGGAGCCGGACGAGCCGCCGCTGCCGGACGAGCCGCCGCTGCCGGACGAGCCGCCGCTCGACGATCCCTGAGGCGAGTTGCGCGCCTGCCCCCTGCCGGGTCCTGCCCCGCTTGGCGTGCGGAGGGAGGCAGACCGCCGCGTCTCCACAGCAGGCTCCTCCCGCGTCAGCCGGAGTAGGAGGGCCGCGCTCGACACCCGCCGCTACCGCCGCGCTTCGGTCGCCTTCTTCGGATCGCGCAAGAGCTCGAGCAGGAGCGCGCAGCGGCTCTTGTTCTCGTCGCTCGGCGCCGCGCACACCTCGCGATGGAGCTCTTCGGCGCGCGTCGGGTTCTTCTCGACGCCATGGCCGAGCGCGTAGAGCAGCGCGAGCCGCGCGCAGCCGACGGCGTCGCCACCCTCGCACGCGCGCGCGTTCAGCTCGACGGATTTCGTCGCGTCCTTGGCGACGCCCCGCCCTTGGTAGGCGAGGTTCGCGAGGTTCGAGCAGCCGCGGACGGCGCCGCCATCGCAGCTCCGTCGGTAGAGATCGGCGGCTCGCGTGGCGTCGGCGGTGAACCCGGCGAGGCCTTCCTCGACGAGCGCGCCGAGCTTGAGGCACCCCTCGGGCAAGTCCCCGTCGCAGGCGCGCAGCAACAGCCGCTCGATGCGCTCGCGGTCCGACGGCGTCGCCCGCGTCTCGAGCGCGGCGAGCTCGAGGCAGCCGGCCTCCTCGCCGCTCGTGCACGCTCCCTCGAACAAGCGTCGCGCCTCGCGCTCGTTCGCGGTGAGGCCACCTTCGCCCTCGAGGGCCATGACGCCGAGCTGCGCGCAGCCGAGCTCGATCTTGCCGTCGCATGCCTGCCGGTTGAGGGCGTACGCCTCCTTGCCGTTGGCCGTCATCCCGCCGTCGCCGCGAAGGACGAGCTTGGCGAGTCGCGCGCAGCTCGAGAGCTCGCCCTTGTCGCACGCGCGCCGGAAGAGCTCCGCGGCACGCACGGCGTCGCGCGGGAGCCCCCCGAGGCCTTCGAGATGCGCGCGCCCGAGCGAGGTGCAGCCGACGAGCTCGCCCTTGTCGCACGCGCGCCGGTAGAAGGCGACGGCGGCGTTCGCGTCACGCTCCCATCCGCCGCGGCCGAGCTCGACGAGGCGACCGAGGCGCGCACATCCCTCGTGGTCGCCCGCGTCGCAGGCTCGCTCGTAGAGGGCGCGCGCCTGCTTGTGATCGCGCGCCGCGAGCTCGGGGAGCTGCTCGAGCTGCCGGGCGAGCGCCACGCAGCCGGGCATCACGCCGCCGTTGCAAGCCGCGCGGAAATACGAGCGCGCCGCGTCGTCTTGCCCGGCGACGGCACGCTGCTGGCCGAGGCCCACGCAGCCCTCGAGGCCACGCGGCCGATCGTCGGGCCCAGAGTCGACTGTGCACACCCGCTTGAACAACGCCGTCGCGACGTCCTTGTCGGCGGCGAGGCCGAGCGCGCCGTCGCGGTACGCGGTCGCGAGGTCGCTGCACGCCGACGCGACGCACGACTCCCGCGCGCAGCCACCGTCGACGACCGACTCGTGCCACCGCTCGCTCGCCGCAGCATTCGCTCGTGCGCTCGCGCTCGGGACCTCGACGCCGCAGGCCTTGGCAAAGAGGCTCGCCGCGCGCGGTTCGTCGCGCAGGGCGCCGTCGCCTCGAGCGAGCGTCGTGGCGAGCGTCGCGCAGCTCGCGACCGAGCCGTCCGCGCAGGAGGCCTCGCAGCTCGCCGCGACCTCGCGCGCCGAGCGCGATTTGCTCGCCGAGGTGCACTCCTCGGCTTCCGCGGCGGGCCGCTTCCCGGGCGCGGCGAAGACCGCGACGGCGCTCACGAGCGCGGCGGCGACGCTCGCGACCACGA
>SYFR01000275.1 GCA_005800325.1 Myxococcales bacterium
AGCCCGCCGCGAGCGAACCCGCCGCAAGCAGGCCCGTGCCTCGCGCGGACACGAGCGCCGCAAGCGCATCCGAGCGCGCCGACGAGGCGCCCACACCCGTCGACGCTTCAGCGCCACCGGCGAGCGGCTCGGTGAGCGGCCCAGCAACCTCCGCATCGACAGACGCCCCTCAGGCCGGCGACGTCCCCGTACCGCAGCCCCGCGGCCCCTCGGCCACGGCGCGCCCCGCGGGAAGCGGCTCGGGCCACGCACCGACGCCCACCGGGGCTCGACCACCGAACCGCTCGTGCAAGAAGACGGACCCCGTCACGGGGCTGATGGTGCCTTGCGACTTCGGCCCGTGAGCTCGGCCCTTTAGATCAGAAGGAGCCGCCGACGAACACGCCGCCGACGCTCGGCCCGAAGATCGGCGCGACGCCGAGGGTGAGCGCGGCCTGCTTGCCTGAAGGCGCATCCTTCTTCGGCGTCGCATCGCCCTTCGGCGCGTCGACCGCGTCCGACCAGTCGCGCGGTGCATCCGCCTTCAGAGCCGAGTCGGGGAGCGGATCGTAAATCGAATAGAACACGCTGAGCCCGCTCAATAGCCCGCCGAGTCCGAACGCCGCGAAGCGCGTCGCGCCGAACACCTTGCTCAGGTCCTCGCTATGGGGCTGTCCGACCGGCTTCTCGGCCTCGAGGTGGAGATAGACGCCGCCGCCGATCGCAGCGGCACCGATCACTCCGAGCGCGATGGCCTTGCCGCGTGGATACTTGGGCTCGAGGCTCGCGTGCACGCCAAGCTCCTGTCCGCGCGGCACGTTCACCTCGCTGACGAGCGATTTTCGCCCGTCGGCCTCGAGCGAGAGCGCGTGCTTGCCAGCCCGCAGCTTCACGCGCATGGCGCCTTCTCTCTTCGAATAGCGGGCCTGCGCGCTGCCATCGACGAGGACGCTCTCGATATCGACGTTACCGTCGACGACCAGGTAGCCGTAGTCCTCCCGTTCGAGCGCCGCCTCGATCTCGACCGTCTCGCCGTGCGGCGTCGTCACCTTGCGATGCAGCGGCTTGTAACCCGGGGCTTCGATCCACAGCTCGTGCTCACCGTCGTTGATGGGCCCGCCGTGCGGCGTTCGCGTCCACGGCGCGCTCTTGTGCGGCGGCGGATCGTCGAGGAAGACCTTGGCGCCCTCGACCGGCGACTGGATCCGCAAGAACCCGAGAAACTCTCCCTGCGAGAGGTTCGCTTTGAACGTGTACACGTGCCCCGGCGAGAGGTTCATGCTCGTCTCGCTGCGCCGGAAGTCGCGGAACGCATCGATGACGACCTGGTAGTGGCCGACCTTGAGGGGAAAGTCCTTCGGCGTGGCCGCGTCGCTCACGATCTTTCGCCACCCCGCGTTCTCGGCGCCCGTGCGAAACGGCGCGGCCGTCGGGACGATGCGCTCCCAGATCGAGACCGGCGCACCCGCCGGATCGCTCTCGATGAGCACGATCGAGCGAACCTCTTGCAGCGCCTGCGCGTCGGCGGGTGCGACAGCGGCCGTGCCGGGATCCGACGCCCCCAGGGAGAGCTCACTCTTGAGGCGGGCGATCGTCTCGCGGATCTTCGCGGCGTCGGTCGAAGTCGGATCGGCGACCAAGAACTTCTCGTACTGAGCGATGGCGCGCTGCCAGTCCTTGGCCTTCTCTGCAGCGAACGCCGCGTTGTAGAGGAATGCGCTGTACGGCATGGCCTCGTACGCTGCCTCGAACTCGTGCATGGCCTCCTCGAAGCGGCCCTGCGCAAAGAGCGACTGCCCGTTTTGCATGCGTGAGCGCGCGTCGTCGATCCCGCTGCCGCGCTTTGCCCCCGGATCCGGCGCCGCGGAAGTGCCCTTTTCGTCCGTCGCAGCAGCGCTCGGCTCGGGCTTGCCCGCCTCTTGCCGCGGGCCCGTGCCCGCGGCCGCTGCCGGCTTCGACGCGCTACCCACCCCCGCGCTCTCGGCCGAGGCCGTCCCCGCCGGTGAAGGCTTTGTTGCGGCGGGTTGCGCGTGAACGGTCGCGGCGCACAGCACCGAGAGCGAGACACCGCACGCGGCATGGCGAAGAACGCCGATGAGATTCACCGGCGCGGCGCAGCGAGCGCTCAAGTCTGCAAGGATTCGCATGTCGCGCGCTTTATATCACGGCGGTCGCAGCTCGCGCCGCCGGCATCAGACGCTCAGGACCCTAGGCGCAGGCGCTTCGGGCGATAGGCAGCGTGATGCGAAAACGCGCGCCACGTTCCGAGCCGGGCACGTAGTCGAGGTGCCCGCCCTGCGCTGCGATCAGATTGCGCGCGGTCGACAGCCCGAGCCCCACACCGAGGGGCTTGGTCGTACGAAGCGGCGAAAACAGCTGCTTCTCGGCGACGCTCGACACACCGATACCCGTGTCCTCGATCCAGAGCTCGATCCCGTCGCACGACTCGGCCCCCTTGATCGTGAGCGTCCCGCCGCTCGGCATCGCCTCAAGGGCGTTGCGGACCACATTCGACATCGCGGTCTGCACCTGGATCGGGTCGACGCAAGCCTCGATGGCCTCGGGCACGTCGATGTGCACGTCGATGCCGGGCATGCAGACCTGTTGCCCGATGACCTCCTGCACCATCGTCAGCAAGGAGACGTTGCGCCGGCTCGGCGCGATCACGCGGACGAAGTCCAAGAGGCCGTGGATGATGTGCTCGGCGCGGCCCACCTCTTCGGCGATGATGTCGAGCGCCTCGCGCCCGAGGCCGACCAGGTTCGCGCGGCGCAGGAGCCCGACGGCATTCTGGATCACGCCGAGCGGGTTGCGTAGCTGGTGCGCGAGCCCGCCGGCGAGCTCGCCGAGCGCCGCCAGTCGCTCGGACCGCACGAGCGCCTCCTGCGCGCCGACCAGCTCTTGCGTGCGTTCCGCCACGCGCCGCTCGAGATCCTCGTTCGCGCTGCGCAGCAGTCCCTCGAGCTTCTTCACCTCGGTGATGTCGCTGATGATGCCGACGAGATGCGTCACCTCGCCGGCCTCACCACGGAATGGGACCTTCGTCGTGCGCAGCACGTGCGCCGAGCCGCTCGCGTCGGTGATGGGCTCCTCTTCGATCGTCACGGTGGCGCCGGTCGCGAACATCTCGACGTCCTTGCTGCGGAAGAACGCCGCCTGCTCGGGCGCGAAGAGGTCGAAATCGGTCTTGCCCAGCACCTCGTGCCGCTCCCGGCCAATCATCTCGCAGAGGGCGAGGTTCACGAGCACGAAGCGGAACTCCCGATCCTTGACGAAGAGCGGGTGCGCGATGTGACCGATGAGGCCCGCGAGAAACTCGAAGCTCATCCGGCTGAAGTCGAGATCCTGCGCCGCTCCCATCCCGCGGGCCATTCTAGTTCACCCGGTCGATCGAAACGACGGGAATCTGGAGAGGATCTCGACGCGCCGAAACCGGAACGTGCACTACCCGAGGACGAGCACCCAGACGTCGTACAACGTGTGGGTCCACACCGCCGGCGCGAAGCCGCGAAGTACGAAGATCGCGGTGAACACGGCCCCGCACACCCAGCGAAACACGAAGCTCCGCAGCTCGAAGGGATCCCCGAGCGGCCCGACGTAGTGCCACGCGGAGAACACCGCCGCCGTCACGAGCCCCCAGCCGACGACCAGCGTCCATTTTGCGATCCCGCCGAAAATCGCGCGGATCGCCAGCGTCCCGAGCCCGAAGAGCCCCACGCGAAACGCGATCTCCTCGTAGAGCCCGGCTCCGAGCGACATGACGAGCCCCGTCCAGCGCGCATCGAGCTGCTGAGCCGCCTGTGAAGCGGCCTGTGAGGCGGCCTGTGAGGCGGCCTGTGAGGCGGCCTGTGAGGCGCCGAGTGGGGCAGCGAGCGGCACCGCCCCGATCGCGCTGATGGCGACGGCGCGCATGAGCACCGCGTACACGGCTCCTTCGAGGAGCACGACGACGAAGCGCCGGAAATCGAAGGCCTCGCCCCGCCCGAGCATGGCGAGGATGAGGACCATCGCGGCGCCGATGCCGAGCGTGAGCCCCCAGTAGACCATCAGATTGCGCTCGGCGAGGCCGATGAGCTGCGTCGTGAAGAAGTCGGCCGCGTTGCGCACCTCGAGCAAGACCACGCCGAGGTGATAGGCGACGAAGATGGGAAGCGTGAGCGCGAGATCGGTCCACGCATTGCTTCGAAACGCCTCGAAGAACCCGGGAGTCGGCGGTTTTTCTGCGGCGCTCATGTCGGGCGCAAGCGATAGACGATGAAGATCACCTCGGCGATCCACACGATGACGTTCAGCACGAACGGCGTGTCGCGCAGCATCTCCTGGGTCGGCGACTCGGCGCGCGGGCGGCTGCGCACGAGCTGCACGAAGCGGAGCACGCCGAGGAGCGGGTGCGCGCTCGTGAGCCAGAGCCACTCCGACCGAAAGAACGCGCGCGTGTGCGGGTCGAGCGTGTAGCCGACGTAAGTCACGACGCTCAGGAGCCCGGTGAGCGTCATCGCGACGAGCAACATGCGCGGCGAGTACCCCTCGAGCGCCTCACGCTGCTTCTTCGCGTTGGCGCCGCCGAGCTCCTGCTGCCGTTTCCCGAAGCCGAGAAACAGCGCCAGAAACGCGGTGCAAGCGATCATGTAGCCGGACACCGGCGTCCGGGTCGCGAACCCTCCGGCGAGCACGCGCAGGACGAAGCCGGCGGCGATGCAGCCCACATCGAGGTACGCGACCCGCTTGAGCCGCAGCGAGTACGCCGAGTTCAGCGCGAAGTAGGCGACGGCGGCGAGGAAAAACCCGCTCGTGCCGAGGGCCGCCGCACCGAGCGCCACGACGAGCAGCACCAGGGTCATCGCCTTGGCCGTCGCCAGCGACACGACCCCGGCTGCGATGGGGCGATGGCGCTTGACCGGGTGCACGCGGTCCGCCTCGACGTCGAGAAGATCGTTGAGCGTGTAGATCGACGACGCGAGCATGCAGAACACCGCGAAGGCCGCGAGCGCGCCGAGGATGATCGCCGGATCGGTGAGGTGCTTGGCGAACACCACCGGCGCGAGCACGAAGAGGTTCTTCACCCACTGATGAGGGCGCATCGTGCGGACGACGCCACGGATCGTGCGCCACGTCGTGGGTGCTCCCGTGTCGGGGCGCGACGACGGCGCGTCGCTCGGCACGCTGGGCCCTTCGCCGACGGGCGGCTCGCTCTCGCTGTCGTGCCTACGCCGCACGGCCGAGCCCGACTCCGGCGCATCGTGTGCCGCGCTCGCGCGCGTGGTCGTCGTCGCTCGCGTTTTCGTCATGGCTCGCAGGATCGGCAGCGTCCATGGCCCGGCAACTCGAGCCCACGCATGACACGACGTCGCGATGACTCAAAGACAAATGTGAAGTGCCGGCAGGCTGCAAGCGCATCTCCGCGCGCGCCGCTGAGGAGTGCTCCGCGTTCCGTCCGTGCCGTCGCGGTGAGCTGACTCGGCATGGCTCAGAAGCGTGAAAACTTGCAGCAACTTCGGGATCGGGGAGCTAGCATGCGACGAATGACGTCGGCGGTCAGCCTGGACGACGACTCGAGCCCGACGCTCGCTCGCCTTCGCGCCGCGGTCGAGGGGGCCCTCGAAGGAAAGCCAGAGGCGGTGGAGCTCGGCCTCATCTGCCTCCTGGCGCGTGGCCACCTCTTGATCGAAGACGTCCCGGGGGTCGGCAAGACGACCATGGCCCGGGCGCTCGCGCGCGCGGTCGGCGGGGATCTGCGGCGCGTCCAGTTCACGAGCGATCTGCTCCCGAGCGACGTCCTCGGCGTCTCCGTCTACGACCAGCGCACCCAGGCGTTCGTGTTTCGCCAGGGGCCGATCTTCGCGAACGTGCTCCTCGCCGACGAGGTCAACCGCACGAGCCCGCGAACGCAGTCGGCGCTGCTCGAGGCGATGAACGAGGGCCAGGTGTCGCTCGACGGCCAGACGATGGCGCTGCCCGAGCCCTTCTTCGTCATCGCGACCCACACCCCCGACGACGTCGCCGGCACCGACCCGCTGCCGGAGTCCCAGCTCGACCGCTTCATGATGCGGATCCACATCGGCTACCCACCGAGCCACGTCGAGCAGCGCTTCCTGCTCGCTGGCAACCTGGACCGCGCCGCGGAGGTGCCGCGCGTGCTGGATCCGCAGCGCCTCGTCATGCTCCAGCGCGAGGTGGATCGCGTGAAGCTCGATCCGTCGCTCGCGACGTACCTGCATGCCGTCATCACGACCACGCGCACGGCACCGGCGATCGCGATCGGTGCGTCGCCGCGAGCGAGCATCACGCTGGCGCGCGCCGCGCGAGCGAGGGCCAAGCTCCGCGGGCGCGACTACTGCATCGCCGACGACGTCCACGATCTCGCGGTCCCGGTGCTCGCGCATCGAATTCGCCTCGCCGCGCAGGCCGAGGGCTACGTGCCCACGTACGACGAGGCCGAGGCCACGGTGCGCGATCTCCTCGCGCGCGTCCCCGTGCCGCTCTGACCCGCGCGCGCCGCTTGCTTGCGCCGCGTGCACCGATGCCGCGTTCGTCCACCCATGCCGAGTAAGAAGACGGCGCAGCGTCAGGAACCGGGAGCGGCGCCAAAGCCGACCGCCTCGACGCGCCCACCCGCGGCGATCGAAGACGCGCCGCGATCGCTCACTGCGGTAGCGCGGGCGGCGTTGGGGAAGAGGGGGGACGAGGTCCGAGCGGCGCCAAAGCGCAGCGACTGGCCACGCAAGCTCAAGTTCACGCGCGAGGGGAAGTACTTCCTCGGGATCACGCTCGGCGTCGGGTTCGCGGCCATCAACACGGGCAACAACCCGCTCTATCTCATCCTCGGCACGATGCTCGCGCTCATCATCGTCTCGGGCGTGATGAGCGAGCTGTCGCTGCGCACGCTCACCGTGCGGCGTCGACTGCCCGCGCGCGCACAAGTCGGGCGAGCGCACCTCGTCGAGATCGAGGTCGTGAACGACAAGAAGCGCGTCCCGTCCTACGCGATCGAGGTCGAAGACCTGCGCGCCGGGCAGCGCGCGGACAAGCGCTGCTTCTTCCTCAAGATCAGCCCGAGCTCGACGCAGGTGGCAGCGTACCGCCGGACGCCGCAGCGGCGCGGGCTCGAGCGACACACGGGCTTCCGCATCGCGACGCGGTTTCCGTTTGGCTTGTTCGAGAAGTCGCGCGAGGTGTTCGCCGAGGACGAGCTCGTCATCTACCCGGCCGTCGATGCGGTGCGGCTTCCGCGTCGGCAGGGCGTGGCGATGCACGGCGAGACCGCTGCGAGTGGCGGCGGCGGAGGCGAAGAGATCCACGCGGTGCGTCCGATGCGCGACGGGGACGATCCGCGCGACATCTACTGGCGCAAGAGCACGAATCCGGACGCGATGGTGCTTCGCGAGCGCGCGCAGCGGCTCGATGCGTCCGTCGAGCTCGAGCTCGACGATGTGCGCGAGGGCCCCGACGATGCCGCCGGCGCCGACCGCTTCGAGCGGCGCATTCGCGAGATCGCATCGCTCGCGACGGCGCACGTTCGCCGCGGCGACCGCGTGTTCGTGGTGACGCGGACGCGCCAGCGCGCCATCGCCGAGAAGAGCCGCGGGCTCGACCCCGTGCTGCGCTTCCTCGCGCTGCTCGAGCAGACGGACGCCCCCGCGCAGCCTCGCGCGGCGGTGACGCCCGCCTACGAACTTCGAATCGTCCCGGAGAGGGTCGCGTGAGGTTCGGCCTCATTCACCGCATCCTGACGGACGCGCTCGCGGCGCTCGGCGTCTTGGCGCTCGTCGTCAGCGGGCAATTCGGGCGGGACCTCTCACTCGCCGCGCTCGCCGGCCTCGCGATCGCGGTCGCACTTCGAGAGCCGTGGCGTCAGCGCGCCGCCCAGCGCCACGTGGACGTCGGCTTCACGGTGCTGCTCATCGCGACGCAGCTCGGCCGCGCGTTCTTCACGCGGGCGAGCGTGCTCGACCTCATCATCGAGTTCGCCGTGGGCCTGCAGCTGATTCGCGTCGCGACGCGCAACGGCGCCGCGCACGACCAGCAGATCATCGTCCTGGCGCTCTTGCACCTCATCGCGGGGACCGTGGTCGGCGGCGGCCTCGGCTACGGGCTCTGCTTCGTCGGCATCATGGTCGTGACCCCCGGCGCGCTCGTGCTCAGCCACCTGCGGCGCGAGGTCGAGGGCAACTATCGCCAGGGCGCACGAGACCGCACCGGGCTGCCCGTCGACGTGCCGCGAATCCTCCGCAGCAAGCGCGTCGTGGGCAAGCACTTCCTGGCCGCCACGTGCCTCTTGGCCATCCCGATCCTCGCCTTCACGTCCGTCCTCTTCCTCGTGTTTCCGCGGGTGGGCCTCTCGCTCCTGCTCCTCAGTCGCCCTCGCACCGAGCGCGTGATCGGCTTCTCCGATCGCGTCGATCTGGGTCAGATTGGCACGCTCAGAAGCGACCCGACCATCGCGCTGCGCGTGCGGATCCCGGACCTTCCGAGCCCGCCGCCGCAGCGGCGCGTGATGCACCTGCGCGGGACCGCGCTCGACCACTACGACGGGCGTACCTGGTCGCAGTCGCTCGAGACGTCGCACCAGATCGCGCAAGCAGGTGAGCTTGTCTCGATCCGCGGCGCGAACAAAGAGAAGGAGCGCGTCTGGCAGGTGGAGCTCGAGCCCTTCGAGCCGCAGGTCCTCTTTCTCGCGCAGAGCACGCACGCGCTGCGCCTCGAACGCCCGTCGGGGATCACGACCGGGATCGGGCTCAGCCTGGTGTACGGCCCCGAGGGCGAGCTTCGCTACACGGCGGGCGGCGAGAGGGGCGTGCGCTACGATCTCCACGTCGCGACCGAAGGCGAGCCCACGTTCACACGCCTACGACCGCTCGATCGCCCTCGGTACTTGCAGGTGCCGCTCGACCTTCCCGCGCGCGTGACCGAGCTCGCGACGACGTGGACCGACGGCGCCAAGAACGACTTCGAGCGTGCGCGTGCGATCGCCGAGCGTCTGCGCAGCGACTACGCCTACGACCTCGGCTCCCCCTCGGGAAAAGCAACACAGCCGCTCGTCGACTTTCTGTTCGAGAGCAAGCGGGGGCACTGCGAGTTCTTCTCGACGGCGCTCGCCGTGATGCTGCGTACGCTCGAGATCCCCACGCGCGCGGTCACGGGCTTCGTCGGGGGCACGTACAACAAGTTCGGCGAGTACTACGCGGTGCGGCAGGGCGACGCGCACTCGTGGGTCGAGGTCTTCATCGAGGGGCGCGGCTGGCTCACGTTCGATCCGACGCCGTCGGCGAGCGCGCTACCGCTGAGCGACGTCGACGGCACGCTCGCGGTCGTGCGCGACTTCTTCGAAGCGGTGAGCCAGAGCTGGGATCACCACGTGCTCGGCTACGACCTCGGGCAGCAAGCGAGCCTGGTCGAGGCGATGCGCCCGCACACCGGGCCGCTCGCTCGGCTCGTGAGCGGATCGCGGAAGCGTGCGATCGCCATCGCGCTCGGCGTGACGCTCGCGATCGTCAGCGCGTACTTTCTCCGCAAGCGGCAGAGGAGGGGCAGCACGCCGCGGGAGCCCAAGCACGCGGCGGCCAAGGACAACGAGCTCGCCGCGCGCCTCTATCGCTCGCTCGATCGGGCGATGAGCGTCGCGGGGATCGGCCGGACCGGCTCTCAGCCGCCCTCGCGACACGCGCGCGCCCTCGCCGAGGCCGGTCACCCCTACGCCGATGAAGTGTCGAGCCTCACCGAGCGGTACCTCACGGCGCGCTTTGGGGCGCGGCCGTTCAGCGGCGCCGAGCAGATCGACTTCGAGGCGCGCGTGAAGCGGATCCGCCCGCTCGAGCGCGCGAGGACGCGCCGCGGTGTGCGCGACTCGGTGAGGCACCTCGCGGCCGAGCTCGGCAAGCGCAAGGCGAACGAGCTCTCGGTCACGCCTGCCGCCCTGTCGCATCGTCCGTCGCACTGGCCTCCGGCGCCCGACGTCGCACCCGTGGCGAGCGTGCACGCCGACGAGCCCGGGATGTTGTCGGTCGCACAGTTCGACGACGCCCCGGACAGCTTCCGCGGACACCCGGGACCTCCACCCTCGGCCGGCGATCTGGGGTAACTTGGTCTCGCGATCCTTTCCCCGAAGAGCGCCGCCGCCCAGCGGAGATCACGGCGACGACGACGGCGACGGCGATGCCATGCTCGAGTTTGCGACCCGCGCGGGCGCGACTCCGGATGCCCTGCGGCGCGCCTTCGACGCGGTCGATCCCGAGCCGATCATCGCGTTGCTCGAGCCGCTCGCCACCGACGAGCGCCGGGACCGCCTACGCTCCGTGGCGGCTCTGCGCCTCGGGTCGGTGACCGTGGTGATGGATGCGCCGCACGATCCGCACAATGGGGCGGCCGTCCTCCGCTCGTGCGACGCGTTCGGCGTGCAACGCGTCCACGTCGTCGAGCGCACCGAGTCCTTCCGCGCGCGCGGCGCCGTCGCCAAGGGCTCGGAGAACTGGGTCGACGTGGTGCGGCACGCGCACGTGAAAGACGCCGTGAGCGAGCTGTCGCGAAATGGCTTCGTGCTCGTCGGGACGCACCCCGAGGGGGAGCTCGTGCCGTCCGAGCTCGCGCGCATCGACCGGCTCGCGCTCGTGATGGGCAACGAGCACGACGGGATCTGCGAGGCCCTGCGCGCCGCGTGTCGACGCCACGTGCGCATCCCGATGCGCGGCTTCGTCGAGAGCCTCAACGTGAGCGTGAGCGCGGCGACCCTGCTGGCGTATGCCGCGATGGAGCGCCCCGGCGACCTCGAGCCGGGCGAACGCCGACGCCTCTACGCGCGCTGGCTCACCCTGAGCGTTCCGCGCGGGCTCGAGATCCTCGCGGCGCGGCAACTCGCGCTGCCGCTTTGAGCGGGCCACGAAGCGTCGGTGCGCTGGTCGGCGCGCTCGGCGGCGCTCGCCTTCTCGAAGCCACAAAAAAGACGAAGCGCGCCACGGCTTTGGCGCGCAGCGGCTTCGCCTACGGCCGGCAACGAGTGCCGGCGCGAGCGGGGTTCAGGGCTTCTCCGCCGAGGCAACACAGTCGTGCAGGCCGTCGTCCGCGATCTTGCAGACGAACGCCTTGCGGAGCGCACCGAAGAGCAACCCGTCGTTGCGCAGCACGATCGCCTTGTCGCCGGCGACCGCGACGCCACCGTAGGCGCAGCCCGACATGGCCGAGAGAATTCCAAGGATCCCGAAAGTACCGATGAGCTTCTTCATTTTCTTGTTCTCCATCCGTATGTTTCATCCCCCGAGCGACGCAGTCGCACAGAGAAACCGCGTTCACTCTAGTCGCGGGCGGTGACGCCGATCAAGCGGCTTCTAGAGTCGGCGCGCTTCGGTCCATGCCGCCGGCCCTAGGGTCGCGCGCTCTTCCTTGCCGCGTCCCGACGGCGCGAATAGGCGTCACCGCGATGAAGCGCCCAGGTTCAGAACCCAAGCAACGCGCGATGAGCGCCTCGCGCGGGCGATGGGGCTCGGGCCTGGCGATCAGCGCCACGCTGCTCTTCGTGCACAACGCCGCGGCGGAGCAAGCCACGCCCACGACGGTCACGCCTGCGACCCCGGTCGCATCCCACGCGCCCCGACGAACCGCGCCCGCGCCGGTCGCAACGACGCGCCTCCGCTTCGATGTGAATGTCGAAGGCGGCGCGGGCTCGCGCACGAGCGTTGCGTCGGTCCTCGGGCTCGGCCGGTTGCGCCTCGGCTTGCTCGCCATGATCGAGCCGACGACCCCCGACGCCTCGCCGCTCTACGTCGCGATCGGGCCGGTGTTTCAAGCGAACGGCGTCGCCACCGCCTCGCTCGGGCTCGAGGCCGAGCTCACGCACGTGACGAGCGGCCTCTGGTACCAAGGCACGGCGCTCGTCGATCTCGGGACCACCGAGCCGGCGTGGGCCGCTTCGATCGGCTGGAGCATTTTCGGCGTCGCGCTCGAGCGCCACGTGGAAGACGACGGGAGCGGTCCCCATGCCGTCACTGCGGTGTTCGGAAAGCTCCGCGCGCCGCTCGGGATCGCGTGGCACTCGTTCCGCTGAGGCGCATTTCCCGCGGCGTCGCTCGCGCACGCGCGGCGCGCCTCAGGTAGAACCGTGCTCACAGGTAGGCCTCTCGCTTGCGGCCTCGCGCGGCGCTCGATAAAGTAGCGAGTGGCTCGCGTTCTGCCGTCATCGGCCGGCGCGAGCACGAACGAGAGCCAACGTGGCCAAGCATCCGCCACCGCCACCGCGACGTCCTTCCGTGGTCGACGACTCGCCGCCGGCGAGGACGGTGGCGCTCGACCCGAGCCAGACGCCGGACCTCGCCACAGCGCACGCGCGCCTGGCTGAGATGGATCGCGCGGCGCAGGCGCAAGCGGTGCCGCTCGCGACACAGAGCGGTGGCTACGCGCCGCCGCCTCAGGCGCGCGCGACACAGAGGGGTGGCTACGCGCCGCCGCCGCCGATGCGCGCGACCGACAGCGGCGCGTACCCGCCTCCGCCACCGTCGCGCAGCTCGGTCGCCGGTGCTCCGCCGCCACCGCCGCGCGGTTCGGCCTATCCCGTCGCGCTCGACTCAACGGGGATGACCGCCGTGAGCCCCCACGCCTTGCCGGCTGCTGCCGTGGCGCTCGCGGCGATCGCGCCACGAGCTGCCACACAAGCGCAAGGCGCGCAGGCCGCGGCACCGGCCGGCATGTACGCCCCCACGAGCGCCGCAGCGAGATCTGGCGCACCGAACGCTGGCGCACCGAACGCTGGCGCACCGAACGCTGGCGCACCGAACGCTGGCGCACCGAACGCTGGCGCACCGAACGCTGGCGCACCGAACGCTGGCGCACCGAACGCTGGCGCCGCGAC
>SYFR01000032.1 GCA_005800325.1 Myxococcales bacterium
GCCGCCGAGCGCGACGAGCGGCGTCGCGAGCAAGAGCCGCGCGAGCCCCGGCTCCTCGAGCACGTCGCCCCCGATCGGCTGGAGGCGCGCGGTGCTGCGCGCCGTCCCCACGAACACCGCCGCGTCCGAGCCGCGCCGCAGCGGCGCCACCGGCTCGAGCCACACGTCGAGGGTGCGCGACGGCTCGGCGCCGCGGTCGTCGGTGACGATCATCCCGCGCTCGAGCTCGTGCTGCGAGACGCCGCCGAGGTTGATGGCGAGCCGGGTCGGCGCCATCGCCCGCTCGCACGCTTGCCCGTGCACGTGCAGTCCGCGCGCGGTGGCCACGAGCTCCCGCGCGCCGCCGAGGATGCGCAGCTCGAGGCCGGCCGCG
Source organism: Myxococcales bacterium (assembly GCA_005800325.1). GTDB lineage: Bacteria > Myxococcota_A > Polyangia > Polyangiales > Polyangiaceae > SYFR01. The sequence continues at coordinate 374 of SYFR01000032.1, forward strand.
AGCTCTCCTTCGACCAAGGTCCCGGTCACGACCGTGCCCGCGCCGCGCACCGCGAACACGCGATCGACGGCGAGCCGCGCGCGCCGCCCGACCCGCGCCTTGCTCCCCTCTCGGCTGGCGGCGACGACGCGCAACACCTCGCTCCTCAACGCCTCGAGCCCCACGCGCGTCACCGCCGAGCAGCACACGATGGTGGCCTCGATGCCGTGCGCGGCGCACAGCTCGCGCGCCTCCTCGCCGGCGAGCTCCGCCAGCTCCTCGCCCGCGCGGTCGAGCTTCGTCACGGCCACGACCGCTTTAGTGACGCCGAGCAGCCGGCACGCGGCGACGTGCTCGCGCGTCTGCGGCATCACGCCCTCGTCCGCGGCCACCACCAAGAGCACCACGTCGATCCCGCTCGCGCCGGCGATCATGTGATGCACGAGCCGCCGGTGCCCGGGCGCATCGATCACGCTCACGAGCCACTCGTCATCGAGCTTCCATGGGGCGAAGCCGAGCTCGATCGTGATGCCGCGCCGCTGCTCCTCGGGCAAGCGATCCGTCATCACGCCCGTCAGCGCGTGCACGAGCGACGTCTTGCCATGATCCACATGGCCCGCCGTTCCAATGACCGCGTGTCGCACGCAGCCGAGCGTAGTACGTTCGCGTCGGAAGCGCGTGGCGGGCTGGTGCCGTCCCCGGTCTTCAAAATCGGTGTGGGGCAGCTACGCTGTCTCGGGCAGGTTCGATTCCTGTGCGTTTCCGCTAGCTCGGCCGCTGATCGAGCGGGCGTTTGCCGACTACCCAACAAGCGGGGCGACGCGCGATTTCAGCAGCGCGATGACCTCGGCGTCGCTGCGCTCGGGGGCGCCGGGGAGGCGCACGAAGCGGCGGGCGAGCGTGTGCCAGCGGCCGAGCATCAGGTAGACCCAGACCATGAAGAAGTCGATGCCCTCGAAGACGACTGCGTCCTTCGCGCCGTAGGTGGCGACGTTGTCTTTGAACTCGCGCGGCAATTCGGTCCAGTGCGCGCGCGCCTTGACGTGATGGTAGATGTGGTAGCCGTCGTTGAAGGCGCGGCGGTTGTAGCGCGAGTTGATGCAGGTGATGCTGTTCTTGAACGCATCGGCCGGATCGCTGCCGTCGATGAACGCGTGCTGGGCCCAGTTGCCCGCCATCATCAGCGTGCGAACGGCGAGGACGGGGACGATGAAGACGATGAGCGTCGCGCGCCAATTGAGGAGTCCGGCCGCGACCGCCGCGGACCAAAAGGCGAGCTCGCCAATCACGAGGCGCCGCACGAGGCGCGGGTTCTTCTTCTCGTGGTGATAGATGGCGAGGCGAATGACGGTGCAGAAGAGAAAGTCGAGGTAGTAGGCGAGCCAGCCGCGAAAGCTGTCGCGCCGATAGCGCATGGTGGAGCTCAGATCGCTGGGCAGGTTGTTCTCGGGGTGGTGCATGCCCATGTGATGGGAGAAATACGTCTCCGGCGTCTCGCCGAAGAACGGCCCGAGCACCCACGGGATGAGCTGGTTCATCCAGAGGTGCTGCTTGTTGAACAGCACGCGATGAGACGTGCAGTGCAGCATCAGGATGAACCGATCGAGCACGCCGAAGGCCCACACCGCCCAGTAGACGGGCGCGAGAAACCAGAGCCACTCGCCCGGTACGAAGTAGAGCGCGATGCCAAGGCTCGCGACCACGGCGCACTGCATCATCAAGTAGAGAAACGGGACGTCGCGCTCGTCGTTGACGAGCCGCGCGAGGCGCCGATCGAGCGCCGTCTCGATGGCTGGCGACGAATGCGCGAGGTCCGTGAATTCCACGGCACGCCCCTCGCACGACGGCGGACGCGCGGCAATCACCCGGACGGCACGGCTACCGCACCGCTCGATGGCGCGCGCGCGGCGATCACGCCCGGGCGGCATCAGCTCTTGTCGGGCTTGAAGCACGCGAGCTCGCCGGCGGCGTCGCGGAGGCACATGGCCGTCGGGGTGCCGACGAGCGCGGTCGCGCCGCGAGCCGCCGGGAGCTCCACCGGGACGAGCGGCGCCACCTCCGCGTCCACCATGGCGCCAGCGATCGCGCCCCAGCAGCGCACCTGCCGAGCCTTCGTGCGCGCGCACGCCGCGCTCCCGCTGATCGCGAGCTCGACGACCTCAGTGAGCCCGGCCACCGTCACGGCCTCGTCGCTCGCGACCCCGGTTCCATCGCCGAGCTCGCCGCGCTCGTTCCTCCCCCAGCAGCGCACCGTGCCGTCGCCGCGCAGCGCGCAACCGAACGCGCCGCCGACCGCGAGCGCCACGGCATCCTCGATGCCCGCGACTTCGGTGGGCTCGCTCGTGGTCGCGCCGCTCGCCCAGCACGTCACCTTGCCATCGTCGCGCAGCGCGCATCGCTCCGAGAGGGAGCGGACCGAGGTGAGCCGCTCGGCGGGCGCGCTCCATCTCTGCGTCTTGTAGTCGTAGCGAGAGCAAGCCACCTGGCCGCCCTGCCGCAGCGCGCAGAGCTCGGCGTAGTTGCCGGCTACCGCCGTCGCGTCGTCGATCCCCGCGAGCGGCTGCACGTCCGCGCCGCTCGCGGTCAAACGAAAGGCGTGCACGCGCCCGTCGGCCGTGAGCGCCGCCGAATGAGCCACCGCCTTGACGTCCGCGAGCCCGAGCGTGGGACACGCGAGCTTGCCCGTGGCGTCGAGGGTGCAGCGACCGTAAGTGTCGGCGCCGTCGCTCCTTGCAGCCGCGCGCGGCGATGGCGGCACGGGCGGCAGCGCAGACGCGACGCGATAGAGACGGATCGTGCCGTCGTCCGCGCCGGCCGCGAGCCGGTCGCCCACGGGATCGAACGCGAGCGCGACGAGCTGTGCCGGCCCGTCGACGACGAGCGAGCCGAGGTGCGCGCCGCTCGTCGTGTCAAAGAGGCGGATGGGCGAGTCGCAGGTCGCCGACGCGAGGACGCGACCGTCGCGCGACAGCGCACGCACCGGGGAACAGCCCGAGCGGTCGTCCGTGTCGAAGACTCGCACGGGCCGCTTGGTGTGCAGATCGATCACCGTCGCGCGGCTCGAGTCCTCGACGACGAGCGCGTCGCCCGCGGCGCCGAAGCCGAGCAAATGCGTGGGGTTCATGGCCGGCAGCGCGAGCCGGTCGAGCTCGGCGCCGGTCGCCGACTCGAAGAACACCACGCCCGCGCCGACGGCCTCGCCATGCGACCCATGCAGCGCCGCGAGGTGCGAGCCATCGGGATGGAAGGCGAGGCCCAAGGCGCCGCCTCGGAGCTCGGGCTCGGCGATGGGCTCCCCGCCGCGCCGCACGAGCACGACCCGCGGCGGCTCCTCGTGGTCCCAGGTAGTTCCGCGCGCGAACGCGACGACGGCGCCATCGCGCGCGATCGCGAGCTCGCGTTCACCGTAGGCGGACTGCCCGAGCGTGCGCACCGCGGGCGTGTCGACGCCATCGCCGAAGTCGACCGCGAGCAAGCGACCGTCGGGCAGCTTCGTCATGAGCGTGTCGGCCGTGAAGGTCGCGACGCCGTAGCCGCCGCCGCGCGAGAGCTTGCGAAAAAGCCGCCCCGTCTCGGCGTCCCAGAGAAGGAGCGCGCCGTCCTCGGCGGTCGACGCGAGCAGCGCGCCGTCGCGTGAGAACGAGAGGCTCTCGACGCTGCCGACGTGCCCCGGCGGCACGGGCGATGCTTCGCGCGCGGCGAGGTCGATCCACGAGACGTCCCCCGTCGCCGCGATCGCTCCGATCCGTCGCGAATCGCCGGAAAAAACCAGCTCCTCGAGCGGCTTGGTCTCGAACGTGCCGCGCTCGGCGAACGTGCCCGCGTCGAGCACCGTGATCCCCTCGCGATGGTGGAAAGCGAGGAGCGAGCCGTCGGGCGAGAAGACCACCGCCGCGGAGCCGTGGCTCCCGAACCCGAACGGCTGCGGCTCTTCGCGCTGCGGCGCGTCGCGCGTGTGCTGGACCTCGTCCTTCTCGGCGGCGCGGATCGAGAGCGCTCCGTCCGCGAGGAGCGCGACGCGGGCGCCGTCCGGGGAGAGCGCGACCGCGACCTTGCCCGAGCTCGGCAGCGGCACGTGACCGAGCGCGGTGTCGGAAGCGAGCTCCCAGATCGTGGCCTTGCGTTCGGGCGCCGGCTCTCCCACGACCGCGGCCGGGCTCGACGGCGCGGGCAGCGGCTTCGGAAACGTGACGACGCGCCGACCATCACCGGAAATGGCGACCTCGCCCTCCCCCGCTGCGCCGGCGATGCGGTGAGTTCGCGCGCCCGTCTTGGTGTCGAACACGAAGAGGTCCTCTTGCCCACTCATCGTGATGGCGAGCACGCTCCCGTCCGCGCTCAGCGCGAAACGCTCCGCGGCGATCGTGGTCGTGCCGTAGCCACCGAGCGCGGCGAGCAGCCCCCCCATCTGCAGCTCGTCGACCCCGCGCGCCTTGA
>SYFR01000276.1 GCA_005800325.1 Myxococcales bacterium
CGAACAAGAGCACGTGCTCGATCGGATCGAGATCCGTGATGCGCAGCGCGTAGGCCACGAGCGAGCCCGCGCCCGAGCCGCGCCCTGGCCCGACCGGGATCCGCTGCCCCTTCGCGTAGCGGATGAAATCCCAGACGATGAGGAAATACCCAGGAAAATCCATGCCGACGATGACATCGAGCTCCATCGCGAGCCGCTTCTTGTAGGCCTCGTCGTCGATGTGCTTTCCGGCCGCGCGCAGCTCCTCGATGCGCGCGGTCAGGCCGTCGGCCGCGAGGTGGCGCAAGTAGCCTGCGGTGTCGTGGCCCTCGGGGACGGCGAAGCGCGGCAGCATCGGCTCGCCGAGCTTGAGCTCGAGCGCGCGGCACCGCTCGGCGATGGCGAGCGTGTTCTTCACCGCAAGGGGCAGCTCGCGGAACGCGTGAGCCATCTCGCCCGCGGGCTTCAGGTACATCTCGTAGCGGCAGTGGTGGCCCGCGAGCGCGGAGCTGAAGCTGCGCCCGCTCGCGATGCACGAGAGGTAGAGCTGCGCCTCGCCGTCGGTGCGCTCGAAGAAGTGGCAGTCGTTCGTCGCGACGACCCCGAGCCCGACGTCGCGCGCGAGCTCGACCAAGATCCGATTGAGCACCGGCTGCTCGACGAGCCCGTGATCCTGCAGCTCGACGAACACGCTCCCCTCGGGCATGAGCCCGCGCAGTCGGTCGAGCGACGCGCGCCCCGCCGCCTTGCCCTGCTCGAGGACCTGCTGCGCGACGAGCCCCCCCATGCAGCCGGTGAGCGCGATGAGCCCGGCAGTGCCGCTCGCGAGCTCCTCGAGCCGGATGCTCGGCGTGTGCGGCACGGCGGGCTCGACGTGCCCCTTCGACACGAGCCGGATGAGGTTCTTGTAGCCCTCGGCGTTCTCGGCGAGGAGCACGAGGTGGTCGAGAGGCGGCTCCGCACCGCCGGCTCCTTCGATGCGCCCGGGGAGCTCGCGCACGACGTTGAGCTCGCAGCCGAGGATCGGCAACACTCCCTCGGCCTTGCAGGTCTTGTAGTGCGTGATCGCACCGAACATGTTGCCGTGGTCGGTGAGCGCGATGGCGCTCATCCCGTGGCTCTTGGCGCGGCCAGCGAGCGCCTTGCAGCGCATCGCACCGTCGAGCAGCGAGTACTCGCTGTGCACGTGGAGGTGGACGAACTCGGACACGCGACCCTGACCTAGCGGCCTAGCGCGCTTCATCCCGCGCGGACAGGCCCGTTCGCGGGCGGGCGCGGGCGGGCCTTCGCCGTCGCTCGGTTAACGCTTGCCCGAGGCGGCGTGGCACCGTATGGATACGCCCACCGTGCGGCTCGGCGCGTGGCCGGACCACAGAGCACATCCTTGACCGCGGCGTCCGGCCCAGCGCCTTCGCCGCCCCATGAAAGAGAGCCTTGTAATCGCCATGAAGCTTCGCTCGTCCTACGTCTACGCTTCGTTCGCAGGCCTTTCCGCCGCGGTCCTCGCCGGATCGCTCGCGGTCGGCTGCTCCACCACCGAGACGACGCCCGCTCCCGTCGGCGGCGAGCACAAGCTCCCGCCCGCCGAGCCCGAGGCTGGCGTCGCTGGCGACGGTGCTGGCTTCGTCTACGCCGTCAACAAGCTCTTCCTCGGCGAGACCGATCGCAACGGCTCGCCCAAGTCCGACGCGTGGGAGGACTACGGCTACGACCTCGACGGAAAGATCTCGACCAAGACCTCGACCGATCTCTGCAAGCCTCGCCCGGGCGCCATCCCCGCGAGCGTGCGCCAGGACGGCAAGGGCGGCGTCGACAACTCGTTCGGCAAGAACCTCATCCCGATTATCGCGAGCCTCGCGCAGAACCCGTCGAGCACGGTGAACGAGAACATCCTCGCCGGCGACTTCACGGTCATCACGCGCATCGACACGCTCGGCGCGGGCCCGGATTATCGTGAGCTTCCGGCCCAGCTCTACGTCGGCAGCAAGCTCGGCATGGCCGCGAAATTCGACGGCAGCGACGTGTGGCCGGTGATCCCGGAGCTCTTGAGCGATCCGACGGACATCGACAGCTCGCTCGTGAAGTTTCCGAAGAGCTACGTGAGCGCCCACACCTGGGTCAGCGGCACGCCGACGCCGCTCGACCTCACGATCTCGGTCGCGGGATTCGCGCTCACGTTGAAAATCAGCAAGGCCGTCATCTCGATGGATCTCGACGCGGACCGCAAGGGCACGTCGAACGGCATCATCGCCGGCGTCATTCCGGTCGAGGAGCTCATCTCCGAGCTGAAGAAGGTCGCCGGCTCGTTCAGCGCCGAGCTCTGCACCGGCAACACCTTCGAGAGCATCGCCGAACAGATCCGCCAAGCGTCGGACATCATGGACGACGGCACGCAGAATCCGACCAAGGAGTGCAACGCGATCTCGATCGGCCTCGGCTTCGAGTCGAAGGCCATCCAGCTCGGCGCGATCGCAGCGAAGGCCGATCCGCCTGCCGATCCGTGCGCCGAGGGCACCGGCGGCGCCGGCGGCGAGGCCACGGGCGGCGTCATGATGGGCACCGGCGGCGGCGGCTGATTCTAGTCACGCCAGAGCTCGCATCGGGCGCGGGATCGAGTCGGCGCAAGCTTGCTCGCTGCGCGCCGCGGCAGCGAAGAGGGCGTACGGGCGAAAGGCTCGTGCGCCCCGTTTCGTTTGTGTTCCCACCGCGGACGGCCCGCGGTAAGAGGCGGGCGTCGCGCGAATCAAAGGCGGCATCGCTTCGTCGAAAACGCGGCTCGCACCGTATTTTCCTTTGGGGGTATTGGGCGAGCGCCTTATTTCGCGATCTTCAAAAAGGAGCAACGAGTCCATGGGTAAGAGCATTGTTGGCGCGATCTGCGCCGTGGCATTGGCCGCGATGACGGGGGCCTGCACCGTGAAGGTGCACAGCGGAAAGAAGCCGGCGCCGCCGCCTGCGGCCACGGCCGAGGCGAAGGCCGAGCCCGCGCCCGAGAAGAAGCGTCCGATGATCCGGGCGCTCAAGTTTGCGGTGAAAGACAACCGCGTCGAGCTTCCCGGGCCGGTCCTCTTCGAGACGGGCACCGCGAAGCTGCGCCCCGAGAGCGACGCGATCCTTGAGCTCGTCTTCCAGTACCTGCAGGCCACCCCGCAGGTGACCAAGCACCGGGTCGAGGGTCACACCGACACGGACGGCGGCGACGCCGACAACCAGGCGCTCAGCGAGAAGCGCGCGTTGGCCGTGTCCCAGTGGCTCGTCGCCAAGGGCATCGACTGCAAGCGCCTCGTCTCCGTCGGCTTCGGCGAGTCGAAGCTCAAGGTCACCCCCGAGGCGACGCCGCTCGACAAAGAGACCAACCGCCGCGTCGACTTCGTGAACGCGGAGCTCGACGGCAAGGCCATCGGCGGGCTGCCCGTGGACGGCGGCGGCAAACTCGCCGGCGACGCCTGCGCCAAGTGACGCTCGCCCCGACTCCGCGAGTCGGGACGAGCGACGCAGGTTGCGCAGCGACTCATAACGCAGCGACTCAGGCGCCTGGCGCTGCAACATGATCCACTTCGCGCGGCTCGCCGCCCTCGCCTTGGGCGCAGCTCTCGGGCTGACCCACTGCAACCAGAGCGGCGGTGCGCCGCGCGAGTGGACTGCAACGGATCACGAGGGGGACGCGCGCGGCACGGGGGCCGTGCAAACGCCCGGGACCGGCGCGAACCTCGACGAGGAGGCGACCCTGGCCGAGGTCGCGTGGCGCCAGAGCTGCGCCACCTGCCACGGGATGAGCGGCCGCGGCGACGCCCCGCAGGGACAGATGCTCCGCGCGCCCGATCTGACGCGTCCGGAGCTCGCGCGCCTGAGCGACGAAGATCTCGCCGGCGTCATCCGCGGCGGGCGCAACAAGATGCCAGCGTTCGAGCAGCTACCGCCCCGCGTCGTGACCGCCCTCGTGCGACACATCCGCGGCCTCGGCGGGCGCCGCTGAGTGATGAGCCGCGGCCATCGGGGCAGACGCTGGCTCGTCGCGCTCCTCGTCCTCGGCCTCCTCGCAGCCGCGTGGCCGCTCGGACACCTCGCGCCGCGCGAGCGCACGATCGAGCTCGCGATCGCACGCCCTGAGCGACTTCGCGAGGTCGAGCTCGAGTGGGTCGACGCCGAGGGCGACGTGCTCCGCGCGACGCGCACGAGCTACCCGACCGGAGCGCCCGCGCGCATCCGCATGACGATCGCGCTACGCGACGGGGTCTACCGCCTGCGCCTGCGGCTCGCGCGCGAGGGCGACGCTCCCGAGGAGCTCGAGCGAGAGCTCACCCTCGAGGACCCGAGCCAAGTGCTCGTGCGCATCGAGTGACGTGCGGGGCGCTCGGGCGAGTGCACCGCGAGGCCAACCCGCGAGGCCGCACCCTGAGGTAGGGCCGCGCCGGATCCCACTCGCGACAGCCCGCCGGATCCCGCTTGCGATTCGTCACGCGATGAACGACCCTCGCCGCCGCTCATGGAAGCTCCGAAAACCGCGCTCGAAATGTACCGGATGATGCTGCTCGTCCGGCGCTTCGAAGAAGAGGCCGCGCGCGCCTATTCGCAGGGAAAAATCGGCGGTTTCTTGCATCTCTACATCGGGCAGGAGTCGATCGCCGTGGGCGCGTCGCATGCCCTACGACCTGGCGACTACACCGTGACGACCTACCGCGATCACGGGCTCGCGCTGGCGCGCGGCATGTCTGCGCGCGCGGCGATGGCCGAGCTGTTCGGCAAGGTGACCGGCTGCTCGAAGGGGCTCGGCGGCTCGATGCATTTCTTCGACGTCGAGCACGGCATGTTCGGCGGTCACGGAATCGTCGGCGGACACTTGCCGCTCGCCGCCGGGCTCGCGTTCGCATCGAAGTACAAGGGCGACGGGCGCGTGACGATGGTGTTCTACGGCGAAGGGGCCTCGTCGATCGGCGCGACCCACGAGGGCATGAGCCTCGCCGCGCTCTGGAAGCTGCCGATCGTCTTCGTGTGCGAGAACAACCAGTACGCCATGGGCACGTCGCTCGAGCGCAGCCTCTCGGTGACGGACGTCTCGCTCAAGGCCGACGCTTACGGAATGGCGAAGGATCGCTTCGTCGCCGAGGACGTTGTCGAGGTGAGGGACCGCCTCGCCACGGCGTGCGAGCGCGCGCGCGCGGGCGAGGGCCCGAGCCTCGTCGAGATTTGCACGTACCGCTACCGCGGCCACTCGATGAGCGATCCCGCGAAATACCGGACCAAGGAGGAGGTCGAGGCCTACAAGCAGCGCGACGCGCTCAACCGACTCGAGGCCGCGCTGCTCGCCGACGCCGCGACGAGAGACGAGGCCGCGCAGGTGCAAGCCGCGGTCGAGGCCGAGGTGGCCGACGCCGTGCGCTTCGCCGAAGAGAGCGCCGAGCCGACGATCGAGCTGCTCGAGCCCACGACCTACAAGGGAGAGTTCGCGCGATGAGATCGATGCGAGTGCGCGAGGCGATCCGCGAGGCGATCGCCGAGGAGATGGAGCGCGACCCAAACGTCTTGTTGATGGGCGAGGAGGTCGGCCAATACCAGGGCGCCTACAAGGTCAGCGAAGGGCTGCTCGAGCGCTTCGGCGAGAAG
>SYFR01000277.1 GCA_005800325.1 Myxococcales bacterium
GACGGCCGCGGCCGCGGCGCGCGCCACGACCAGCACGAGCGCGAGCTCGACCTTCGCGACCGTGGCCCGGATCACATGCAAGCCTACCACCGACCGAGGCGCGTCACGGCACCGGCCCGCGCGTGGCGGCGTGACTTGCGCGCGGCACCGGCCCGCGCGTGGCGGCGTGACTTGCGCGCGGCGCCCGGATCGGACAAGGGTGCTGCCGCCGGGCGGCGTCGGGCGAGCCCGAGCGCGGCGCCAAGAGAGAGAGAGCATGAGCGACAGCGACGACGAGCGGCGGTGGGCGGCGGTGGAAGAGGCGACGGAGCTCCTCGTCGAGGGCAGCTACGAGCGCGCCCTCGAGCTGCTTCGTGCCGCGATCGCCGCGGATCCGAAGAACGCGTACGCGTACCACTACGTCGGCGTCGCGATGGACGAGCTCGAGCGCGACGAGCCCGCCCGCGATGCCTTTCGCGCGGCGGTTCACCTGGCACCGAACTATCTCGCGGCGCGTATCGGCCTGTCGCACTCGCTGCGTAAGCTCGGCCAGGCCGGGCCCGCGATGGCCGAAGCGGGCGAGGCGCTGCGGCGCTTCCCGGACGACGGCGACGCGCACTACGCGATGGGCATGGCGCTCGCCATGCGCGGCGACAAGTCCCGCGCGAAAGTGCACTTCGAGCGGTTCCTCGATCAGAAGCCCGAGCTCGAGATCGCGATGGAAGTGCGCGCGCTGATGGCGTCGTTCGACGAGGACGGCGAGCCTTCGGACGGCGACGCGTGATAGCGTGATGGCACGGAGTGCGCGCGGTGGTTCCTTGCGGGGAGCGCCGGCGCAGGCACGAGAGAGGCGATGCAGAGAAGCCGAGTCACGCTCTTCGCCGCGGTAGCGTCGCTCTCGCTCGGAGCGAGCGCGTGCATCAAGGCGAAGGTTCGGCTCGGCGAGGCCCCCGGCAGCTTCGATGCACAGGCGTGCGTCGAGCGCGCGCTCCGCGGTGAGCCCGATCCGCGCACCTTGCCAGTGGCCTTTGCCTTCTTCTCCGAGCAGTGCGCGTCGCGCCGCATGAGCGCGTGCAGCACCCTCGGCGTCATGCACGAGCGGGGGCTCGCGACGCCGCGCGATCCGCAGCGCGCCGTGGGGCTCTACTACGAAGCGTGCATCGTCGAGAACGTGGCGGCGTGCACGAACCTCGCCCGCGCATACGAAGACGGCATCGGCGTGAAGACGGATGTAAAGCGGGCGCTCGGCCTCTTCGACTGGGCCTGCCACCGTGGCGATCCGGCCGCGTGCCGCGAGCTCGCCACGATCTACATGCTCGGCGAGGGCGTCGACAAGGACGTGCCCAAGGCGGCGGAGCTTTACCGCAACGCTTGCTCGAACGGCGACGGCTCGGCGTGTTATGCGCTCGGCGCGCTCTTCGAGCAGGGCGCGGCGCTGAAGGGGGATGTGGCGCAGGCGCTCGCGCTCTTCGAGCAGGCGTGCGTGAAGGGGCAGGGCGACGCGTGCGACGGGCTCGCTCGGGTCCACCTTCGCAGCGAAGAGCTGCGCCGCGAGCGCACCGAGGACCGCCCGCACCCGTCGGAGAGCGCGTGCCGCCGTGGCTCGTCGCAGGACTGCGCGAGCGCGGGGCTCGCCTATTACAACGGGGACGGCGTGCGGCCCGACGTCGATCGCGCGGTGCACTTTCTCCAGCAGGCGTGCAGCGGCGGCTACCAGCCGAGCTGCGCCGTGCTCGGCCCCGTGCTCCACGGCTCGTGCGCGAAGGGGCGCGTCGAGAGCTGCCGTGCGCTCGAGAAGCTCGCGGCTCCGTCGCTCGGTGCGCGCACGAGCGCGAAATGAGCTGCGCCGCGCCGTAGCTCGCTGGATCCCGGTCGCGGCGTCAGCCGAGCATGTGCGTTGCCGCGCCGCAGCTCGCTGGATCGCGGTCGCGGCGTCAGGCAAGCTCGAGGGCTCGGCGCGAGGAGGTCACGGAGCCGGGAGCACGCCGGGCGGCGCGGCGGCGAGGCTCGCGAGAAACGAGAGGATCTGCTCGCGCGCGTCGGGATCGTCGAACACGACGAAGTGACCGTTCTTGTCTGGCGCCGGGGCGATCTGCACGAGGGCGCCGGTGGCGTTGCCGTCTGCGAGGTTCTTCGAGAGCCCGCCCGGGTCGATCGTCACGGTGCCTGGGCCGCCATACGCGAGCTCGACGACGTCATGCTGCGCGGGCACGACGAGCGGCAAGCCCATCGCGATGGCCTGCGCCTCGATCCCGTGCGGCGGCGTGTAGCTGTCGCCACGCCCGTCGGGGGCGATCCCCTCGGACATGTAGATGCTCTTCGGCGCGAAGCCGTCGCGCGGCGCGAGCACGGTGAAGCCCGCATAGTGAATGGGGTCGACCGCATCGACGACCGTTTGCGCGAGGGCGATCGCCGGGTGGTAGAGATCGAGCTCGTCGTCTTCGGGCGCGAGGGCGAGAAATACGGTGCGTACGAGATCCGCGACGGAGGGCTTCGGTTCGGTCTTCTCGAGCAACGCGAGCCCGATGAGGCTGCCTGAGCCGCTGAGCACGCCTCCGAGCGACGAGTCGTCCGCGGCCAGATAGAGCGGACCGTTCAGGCCGCCTTGCGAGTGGCCGAAGAAGAGCACGCGGCGCTTGTCGAAGCGAATGGCCTTCTTCGTCGTGGACACCGAGGCGGGGATGGTGGCGCCCGTCTCCGTGAAGAGGCGGGAACGCTGGACCTCGTCGAGCGCGCTCTGGCGTCCGTTGGTGCGCGCCGCGAGCGGGTTCTCGAAATTGAAGAACAACAGCTCGGTCTCGGTCGGCGTGGCGGGCGCGCCGGGGCGCGTGCCGTGAAAGATCTGATCGACGCCCATCGAGGCGATGCAGCGCAGCGCCAAGAGGCGCGCGTAGCCCGAGGTGAGGTGGCTGCGGAAATTGCCGCCGGTGCCGTGCGCGTGCAGCAGGATCGGGTAGCCGTCGACCGGCTGCGGGCACGCGCCCTCGAGCGGTACGGTGAGCGAGAAGCGCGCGTCGAAGGTGTCGACGACTTCGGGCGCGCCGTTCACGATGCGGAACCCGCCGCCGTCGCCGAAGCTCGCGAACGGGAGGTCGCCGTCTTGGTAGTTCGGCGACGGACCGAAGTCGCTCTGGTACTCGACGAAGCCGCTCTCTTCGCTCACCTTCCACTCGGCGTTCGCGAGGAAATCCGGGGCCGCGGCGTTCGCGCGGAGATGATCGCGCACGAGAAAGAGCTCCTTGGTTGGCTCGTTCGTCGTGAAGACGGCTAGGTGCACGAGGCGCTCTTTGGGGACGCCGGCCTCGGCGAGCCGCGCCACGTGCTTGGCGATCGCGGCCGCGTGCTTGGCGACGCCGCCCGTCGCGCCATCGCGCCCGAGCGCTTGCCGCAAGGACGCGCTCGCGACGACCTCGCCGCCGCCCTCGCTTCGCAGAGCGTTCGTGGCGACGAGCGCGTAGGTCGTGCCCGGCCGCAGCGGAAATCCCAGCGTCGGCATGAAGCTGAGGGTGTTCGCGAGGACGTATTTGCCGGCGGCCTTGCGGAAGCTGACCGAGACGAGCTTTCTCTCTCCGCGCTCGGGCGAGTCGTCGTCGACGTCGATGAGCTGCACGCCGCTCTCGGCGGAGAGGGTAGCGAGCGGCGAGGCCGGCAACGTGGCCTCGTCGAGCGGCCGCGAGAAGCGCAGGTGCCCCGCGGCGACGGGCGAGAAGCCGTCGAAGTGACCGACCGTCGACTCGATGTACGCGTCGAGGATCGGCACGTTTCGCGGGTTGTGGAAGCCCCTAAAGCGCACCGAGCCGTCGGCCTCTCGCCGCAGATCGCTCGGGAACGGGTGGTCGAGGAACGTCTCGCCGTCGAGCGCGTCGAGGGCGTCGGGGACGTTGTAGAGGCTCTCGGCCGCGGGCGCCTCGGCGTCGTCCGTGCACGCGCATGCAAGGAGCGTGATCGCGAGCGCCCCCACGAGCGCGAGGGCGCGCGATTGGCCCGCGGCAGGGTGAGCGCACGGCGCGCGGTCGCGGGATGGCGTCACGGATCGGCCGCGCGGCGTCGAGTGAAGTGGCATCGCGCGCATGGTATACGCCCGTGCCATGGCGATCGAGGCAGCGCAACCGTGGATGTTGATGAAGTTGTAGCGAAGGTCGCCGAGGCGCGGCGCGGTCTTGGCTTCGCCGCACTCGGGCGCGTCGCCGTCTATGACCGGGTTGTGGCAGAGCGTGAAGACCTCGGGCACCTCGGCCGAGCTCGCGTCGCCCTTCTCCGGATTGAAGTCGTCCGACCACGGCACGGGCCAGCCCATCGCCGCTTCGCAGTCTGCATCCAAGGTGCGGCGACACTCGCTCAAGCGCCCGGCGAGCACGGCGACGCGAACGGAGTCGCTCCACGCCGCCAGCGTCTCCGCCGAGGCGTCGAACAGCGTCTCGTCGAAGCCGGGGTTCACGTGCCACGGGATCGTCTTCACCGCGCGATCGCGCAGGGGGATCGTGCAGAGGCCCTGGTGCTCGTCGCAGCGCGAGCCGCGGCCGACGCTCTCGCACTCGTCCGCGGTGCCGTTCTGGTCTTCGTCGCGGGTCGGCTCTTTGCCAATCGGTGTCGTCGCGCTCGTGCCGCAGGCGACCTCGGTGTGGGACTTCGCGAAGAGATCCCAGCGCGCGGCGAAGCGACGCCACTTGTCGTCGACGATGCCGTAGCCGCGGTCGTAGCCCTGGCGGTCGACCGTGAAGACGCCGACCAGGTCCATCTTCTCGCCGTCCCAGTCCGCGGGCTCGTAGTCGCGTTCTCCGACCCGCAGGAACGAGTGGCGCAGCGTGATCTCGCTCGGATTGCAGTTGAGCGCCGGCCAATAGCCGAGCAGAAAGCACGCCGGCGTGTCGCCCCACCACTCGTCCTCGATGACCTCGGGGCTCGCGAGCGCCTTCGTGGTCACGTCGAAGTAGCCGCCCTTCATGTCGAACACGGGCGCGTCGGGGTGCGCCGGATCGCTCACGTAATAGGCAACTGGCGAATAGCTGACGCCGTAAGAGATGCCGAGCTGCGAGAGCGTGTCGAGCTCGTACGCGTCGGTGACCAGGTTCTGCGAGAAGTCGACGCGAAAGTACTGCCGCTGGGAGAAGCGCCGGTCGGTGTCGTTCTCGACGAGGACGTTCTGCTCCTCGCCCGTCGACGGGTTGTAATCGTGGCGGATGTCGAAGTGCTTCTCGATCGCGAAGGCGGCGACGATCTGGCCGTCCTTCGTGAGCTTCGCGCCCTTGCCCGCGCCGCTGTCCGCCGCAGCGCCCGCGCCCTCGGCTCCCTCGACGAGCTCGTAGGTGAGCCGCGCCACGAGCAGCTTCTCGGTGATGTCCCAGCGCACGCGCACCGTCGGCTGCGTGTCGGTGCTGGTGATGAGGCCGTCGGAGTTCGCGCCGAACGGCACGTCGACCACGGTCGTGCGCATGAAGAACTCGGGATCGTCCTTCCGGTCTTCGAGCTTGCCGACGAAGAAGGTCTTGTCGAGCGCGTTCGCCTGCACGCGATTGATCGCGGCGCGCTCCTCCGCGCAGCCGAGCGACAGCGCCGCGAGCGCCGCGAGCGCCGCGGCAGCCATGGCACCGGCGCCGCTGCGCCAACCGCCGAACTTTCCCAAACGAGCCCCGATCCGCGCGTGTACGACCGACATGGCGCGGAAGTACCATCGCCCCGGCCGGGCCGCGAGCCGCGAGTGCAAGCCGCCAGGGTTGCTCCCGGTCAGGGCGCGGTGACGCTCGACGCGCTCCCAGCGGGGGCCGTCGCCGGTTGTGCAGCAGGCTCAGCCGCCGGCTCTCCGCCGGGCGCCGCGAAACGCACGCGCGGCAGCGGCTCCTCCGGCCGGATGCTGGCGCCGAAGTCCACGCCGGCATCGCCAAGTAGCTCTTCGAGCTCGGCTTGCGCGCTCGTGAGCTCCGGCCTGTCGTTGCGCGCGTAGCACTGGACTCGCTTCGTCAGCATCGGCGCCTGCCAAGGAAACCACTTTCCGTAGGCGGCGATCGCATCGACGCACTCCCCTTTGCCGTACTTCAGCGTCAGGTCGAGATGGATTTCGCGACGCGCATCGCCGAGAAGGTGGACGGCGAACTCTTCGCGCAAAGCGGCTTCGATCTCGGGGTAGAGCTTCTCGTCGCGCGCGCAGAGCTCGCGCGCCAACGGGAGGCTGCTCTCCATCAGGTGGCGGTTGAGCCAGGGAACCTGGCGATAGGCGGTGAACGCGCGCGACAGCCGCTGCCAGGCACCCGCGGTGTCGCCCTCGGCGAACGCCAGCTTGGCGGCGATTGCGTCGGCCTCGGCCGGCTGCACCTCGGCGAGCTTGGCAAGGAGCGGCTCGGCCTGGGCGCGGGCACCGGTCACGGCGTAGGCGTCGGCCATGACCATCAGCTCGATCGGGTTGGTCGGCGGCTTCGACTGCGACTCCCACGCGCGGATCACAGACGCGGGCTTGTCGCTTGTCCAGGCGGCCTGCGCCTTGACGCGGTGGGCCATGTCTGGAGGAAGCTCGAGGTGAGGCGGCGGCCGCGGTGGACCATCGGCGATGAGCCGCATCGAGATCATGCCGTCGAAGACCAAGCGCCAGTCGACGCGCCCCGTCCCTTCGGCGAGCTCCGGGCGCGCCTCTCCGCGCTGATGGGACGCGAGCAAGAGCTCATCGATGTTGAAGTCCGGGCGTCGACCGAGAGCGCGCGCCACCGAGAATTCAAGCGCGTTGAGGTCATCGGTGTTGATGCGTAGCTCACCCTCCGCCTCGGCGATGGCGCGCGCGAACGAGGGCCGCGCGAGGAAACGGGCCAGCACGTCCTCGACCGTGGTCGCGCGCCAGACCGCCATCAGCGCCTCGCTGAACGGCGCGGAGCCGATCCTCGCGCGAAGCTCGCCGACGTCGACCGGGCGATCTGCTTCACGGTTGATGAGGACGATGTCGGTGTCCTTCGTGCGCCACGACTCCACCGACGGAAACACCGCCGCGAGCGTCGTATAGATGGTGCGGACACTGATCGAGTCGATTTCGTACGCTTGGAGCAATTGCACGAACACGCCGCCTGGCTCGAGTCGCTTGCGCACGGCATCGTAGAATTCGCGCGTGAACAGGCTGGCGATGCCGGCGCGATAGGGGTTCGACGGCTCGGAGAAGATCAGATCGTATTTGTCGCGAGTCGTGAGCAGCACCTCGCGCGCGTCGGCGATGATCAAGCGCACCTTCGGGTTGTTCAGCGCGTCGGCGTTCACCGGTGTGCACTCGCTGGCCACCCGGAGAATCGCCGGCTCGAGCTCCACCACGTCGACGCGTTCGATGCCCGGCAAGCGGCCGAGCCAGCCAGCGGTGCTGCCGGTGCCGAGCCCGATGACCAGGGCGCGCTTGACGCCGCGGGGATGAAGCAGTGCCCCGAGCATCCCGCCCATCACCTGCGTGCCGCCGTCCGCGTACGCGGCCCCATCGCTCTTGCCATTGACGAAGAAGCTCGTGTCATCGAGCGTGTAGGCAGCGACCGTGCTCTCGCGGCCGTCGGCGTCCCAGGAGATCGCGCGATTTCCCTGGCGCCAGCGCTCCTTCATCATGTTGCGGGTGGCGCCCTGGACGTAGGTGTCGGCGCGTCCGGTTCCGATCGGCGAATGGCGCCAGAAGCTGGTCGGCCCAAGGGCGAGCTGCATGGACGCGACGGCGGCGAGGGCGACGAGGAGCGGCACGGTGCTCGGCGCACGGCGCGGGCCGGCGCGAAGCTCGAACCCGAGCGCAGCCACGCACATCGCCGCGAGCATCCAGACAGTGAGCTTCCACGCGCCGAGGGCGCCGACGTGCGGCAGGAGGAATCCCCCGACCAGCGAGCCTACGATCGCGCCGGCGGTGTTGCTGGCGTAGGCCACACCGACGTGACGGCCAAGCTCACGACCGCCGCGCCCAAGCAGGGCGATGAGCAGCGGAAACTGATACCCGGCGACGATCGCCGCAGGCAGCACGAGCACCGCGGTGATGATCGTCCAGGCGGCCGTGTGCCCGGCGAGGCCGATGCTGCCCATGCTGCGAAGGAACAGCGCGAGCCAGGCGATGCGGTCGCCCGCGGCGAATGGCAGCGCAGTGAACAGCGCCTCGAGCGCACACGTTAGAGCAAAGGCCGACACCGTCGCGGCCCGGGCAGCGCCGCGAAGCGTATAGAGCAGGCCGCCGACGCCGACGCCGAACAGCGCCACCGCGAGGATCAGCCCAAAGGTGTACGACGAGCCGCCGAGCAGCGGCGACAACATCCGGTACCAAACCAGCTCCATCAGCAGGAACACGAACCCGGTGGCTGCCGCGGCCGCGAGCACGAAGCGTGGCGGAAGCATTGGCGCCGGTGCGGGCCCCTGCGACGCAGAGTCGCCATCGGCGGACTCGGCAGTCGGCGCGGCGGCAACTACCGACTCCCCAGTAGCGGCATCGGCAGTCGGCGCGGCGGCAACTACCGACTCCCCAGTAGCGGCATCGGCAGTCGGCGAGGCGGCAACTACCGACTCCCCAGTAGCGGCATCGGCAGTCACGGCCGGCGCGGCGAGGCTGCGCGCCAGGGAGCGGGCGGCCATGCCGACCAGCGCGTTGATCAAACAGCCGAGCCACAGCGTCGCGCGGGTGCCAAAGATCTCCAGCAGCGCAAAGGTCGCCGCGGCCGCGCCGGTGACCGCGCCGAGCGTGTTCAGGCCATAGAGGAGCGCCGTGCTGCGCCGGCCGACGTCGCCAACACCCGTCGCCGCGCGTGCCGCCGCCGGCAACGTGCCGCCCATCATCAACGTCGGCGGCAGCAGCACGAGCGCGCTGAGCACGAGCCGCACCACGGTGCCGAGCCCGAGGCCGAGCGTGGAGGTGCCGCCCGCGGCGAGGTAACCTGCGCGAGCCAGGTACAGGAGCCCGGGCGTGAGGGCCGCCGAGACGGCGATGCCGAGCTCGAGGTGCGCGTAGAGCGCGAGCGGATTCGCGGCGCGTTCGGCGCGCCGGCCGAGCAGCAGCGACCCCGCGCCGAGCCCGCCCATGAACACCGCCAGCACCGCCGCCGACGCCGGCGTCGACGCGCCGAATACCAGCCGTAGCTCGCGCAGCCACGCCACCTGGTAAATGAGCGCGCACATGCCCGAGAAGAACAGCAGCGCGCCGACCGAGCGGCTCCGGCGATTCATGCCGGCGACTATAGTGTGCGAGCCGCCTCACCGAGAGTTTGTCGCCCGGTCGCGTGGAGCTCCGCCCCAGGGGTCGCGCGGGGATGAGCCCGCTAGAAGCCTGCGGTCGTTCCGAACACGAAGCGGAACGTCTCCGGCGCGCCGCCATCGCGGATCGTCTCCGTCCCCACGGCGACGAGCATCTCGAACGCATGATCGCGCTCACTCGTGGTGCGCAGTCCGAGCCCGAACGACTGCTTCATGAGCTCGAGCTCGAAGCCATCGAGGTGCTCGCCGAAGGCGTTGCCGGCGCCGTAGTGGAGCGTACCGTCGAGCCACACCCAGATGGGCCAGCGGTAGTCGAGCACGGCCGCGACCGTGCTGTCCCCGAGCATGCGGTGTTGCTTGAAGCCGCGCAGCGGCCGGTCGCCGCCGAGCGAGGGGAGCTCGGTGAACGGCACGGGCGCGTCGTCGAGCGAGTCGGCGAAGTCGGCCATGACCTGAAGTCCGAGCGTGCGCTGCTCGAGCACGTCGACGAACGTGCCCAGGGTCACGCCGTACCTCAGGTAGCGCAGCGGCTCCTCGCGGTCCGGCGCGAGGCCAAGGCCGCGCGAGTCGCGCATGCCGCCGGCGAGCTCGGCGCGCAGACCGAGCTTGAGCCCGCTGCCGGGAGGCGACACGAAGTCGATGCCGGTGGGAGCTTCGAGGTGGCGGCGCGGGCGGCTGTCGAGCGCGCCGTCGAAGCCGACGCGACCCACCGTGTAGCCGTCGTCGAAGAGCGGCGGTAGCGCGAAGCGGCCTGCGGCGACCGACTCCGCGAGGGTTCGCTCGTCGATGGAGTTGCGGTCGAAGAAGCGCTGGTCGCGCGCGCCAGCGAACAGCTCGATGCGGCTCGACTCCCAGCCTCCCGCACGAAACGACAGCGCGCCGTCGATGTGCTGGCCAGTGTATGCCGACTCGTTCGCATCGGGAGCGTCCGCGCCGAGGCCCCAGAAGCGGTAGTCGGCGCGCCGCTCGTACTCGAAGCGCAGCTGGGCGCGGCGCTCGCCGTAGTCGTCGTCGAGGCGGTGAACGTAGTGGCGAAACGCGGCCGTCGCTCGGTAGTAGTCAGGCCCGCCGAACGCAAGGTGGGCACGCATTGCGTTGTTCGGATAGAGCCAATCGTCGCTGAAGAAATAGACGCCGACGCTCGGCCGAAAGCCGAAGTCGATGAGCGCCGAGGGCACGACTCCGGAGTCGTCGCCCGGTCCCCAGGTGAGGACATCCTTCACCTTCTCCGGCACCTTGTTGCGCTCGGCCCACACCGTGACCTGGCGCATCGGCCAGCGAATCACGTACTCGCTCACGACATAGAGCGGAAACAAGGCGACGCGCGGCACCCACAACAGGGCCTCTCCCGCGGTCGTCGGCTCGTCGGGCCGGCCGTCGTAGTCGGGCACTGGGCGCTTCTCCTCGAGCGGAGGCGCGTCGCTCTCCGCGGGCTGCGCCTTCGCGACTGGCGCGAGCGCTTCCACCCCCAGCACCGCGAGAGCGGCGAGCATCGAGCGAGAGCACAGCCGGGAGCGCACCATGACGGTCCATGGACTCGTTACGTCCCGCCGCGAGCTCGGCAAGACTTGACGCACCGGCGCGCGCGAGCGTGGAGCGCGCCACGGGTGCGGCGACACACATCGCCGTGCCGGCGACACCCTGCCGTAAGCTGCGTGGTCCGGCTGCGCTACAGGCGGTGCTCGCGTCCCTCGCGCAGCCGAGCGAGGTTGTCCTTGTGGCGGAACACGATGAGCAGGACGAGCGCCAACGTGGGGGCGAGCTCTGGCCACGGACGCGCTAGCGCGAGCTCTGCGAGCGGCACGACGAGCGCCCCCACGAGCGACGCCACCGAGACGTAGCGCTTCGCGGCGAAGGCGAGGCTGAAGGCGACGAGGCCCGCGGCGAGCGCCAGCGGATCGAGGACGGCGAGCACGCCGAGCGCCGTGGCGACGCCCTTGCCGCCGCGAAACGCGAGCCACGCCGGGTACGAGTGGCCGACGACCGCGACGAACCCGGCGGCGCCCGCGAGCCACGCGCCGTGTCCGCTCGGGACGCGCGCCACGGCAGCCTCGAGCGCAGCAACGTGCCGGAACGCGAGGACCGGCAACGCACCCTTGGCCGCGTCGGCTGCGAGCACCAAGAACCCGATGCGACGGCCGAGCGCGCGCGTCACGTTGGCCGCGCCGATGTTGCCGCTGCCGACGGCGCGAAGATCGACGCCACGGGCGCGCGCCGCGAGCCAGCCGAAGGGGACCGAGCCCGACAGGTACGCGAACACGAGGGCGAGCGCGATGACGGCGGCGTCGGGCATTGGGAGCCTCACACCTCGATGCGATAGTCGCGGATCTTTTTGTAGAGCGTGGTCCGCGAGATCCCGAGCAGCTCGGCCGCGACCGTGATGTTGCCGCGCTGCGCCGTGAGGAGCTTCTTGATGTAGTCGCGCTCCACCTCGTCGAGGGTGCGAAGCGCGAGGAACTCCCCGGTGTCGCCGGCGATCGAGGCGCGGCCGCTCGCCGGAGCGCGCTCGGAGCGCAGCTCGACCTCGGGCAAGTGGTCGACGAGGATCGTGCCGCCGCCGCTCATGACGACGGCGCGGGCCAGCACGTTCTCGAGCTCCCGCACGTTGCCGGGCCAGGCGTAGCGCTCGAGCCGCTCGAGGGCATCGGCGTCTATG
Source organism: Myxococcales bacterium (assembly GCA_005800325.1). GTDB lineage: Bacteria > Myxococcota_A > Polyangia > Polyangiales > Polyangiaceae > SYFR01. Next base: position 11,813 of record SYFR01000277.1, read on the forward strand.
GGCGGCGCCTCTTGGAGGTGGAAGCGCTTGCCCTCGCGCTCGAGGATGTCGAAGACGAGATGGCGCAGGTCACCGATGTGCTCGCGCAAGGCCGGGATGCGAATGGGCACGACCGCGAGCCGATAATAGAGGTCTTCTCGGAAGCTGCCGGCCTGCACCAGCGATTGAAGATCGCGGTTGGTCGCCGAGACGACGCGAAAGTCGCTCCGTCGCACCTGCGACTCGCCGAGCCGTGAAAAGCTGCCCTCTTGCAGCAGCCGCAAGAGCTTCGCTTGATTCGGCAGCCCGAGCTCGCCCACCTCGTCGAGAAACAGCGTGCCCTTGTGGCACCGCTCGGCGAGCCCCACGAAGTCCGCGCTCGCGCCCGTGAACGCGCCTCGTACGTGCCCAAAGAGCTGCGACTCGAACAGGTGCTCGCTCAAGGTGGCGCAGCTCACCGCGCCGAAGAAGCCCTGGCGGCGCGGGCTGAGGTCGTGGAGCGCGCGCGCGACCAGC
>SYFR01000278.1 GCA_005800325.1 Myxococcales bacterium
GACGACGCCGATAACGTCGTGGTCGAAGTGGATGACGGTGCGGTCGACGAACGACTTGAACCCGCAGATTTCGAGCTTCTTGATGTGCATGGCAGCTCCGCGGCGCGACAACCCTGGGAGACCGGCGGCGAACCCGCCAGCTCGGAAGTTTTCGGTGCGAGGGGTGGCGTGGTACCCTCTCGCCTGACGCTGCGTGTGTGGTCACACATCGTCATGTGGTGTCACGTCATGCAGGATGTTGCTATCGCGTTCCGCAACCCGGATCAAGCCCCTTGCGGTTTTGTCGTGCAGTTCCGGGCACAACGGCCGTGACGCGGGTTGACACGCTCGGGCTTAGTTTCTAAAGGTGGGCGTCGCCAATGCCCACGTACGAATACATTTGTCGCCAGTGCGGGCACGAATGGGAGGCGTTCCAGTCGATCAAGGACGCGCCGCTCAAGGCGTGTGCTTCTTGCGGCGCGGAGGCTGCCGAGCGTCAAATCTCAGCCGGGACCGGCTTCATCTTGAAGGGTGGCGGCTGGTATTCGGACCTCTACGGCTCGAGCAAGGGCGGCAGCGCCTCGGGCGGAGGTTCGGCGACCAAGGTCGGCGCGAGCGACGCGAGCACGGCGGGCGGCGCGAGCACGTCGGGCGGCTCGGGCTCTTCGGGCGGCGCGAGCACGTCGGGCGGCTCGGGCGCGTCGAGCGGCACGAGTGCCTCCGGGGGATCGGGCACGTCCGGGGGATCGGGGACCTCGGGCGGGGGCACCTCGGGCGGGGGCACCTCGGGCGGCGCTTAGTTGTCGGGCGGCGCTGCGTCGGTATCGCAGCTGCTCACTGGCTCAATGCGGAACGCTGGCGCACGCGCGTGGTGGCGAGGCGGCGCATGAGCAGCGGAAGCTCCGCGAAGTCGGGGCTCGAGCGCTCGAGGTGAACGAGCAGGCGGATGGCGCCATCCTCGTCACCGAGATCGATCGCGACCGCAGCGAGCGCCCCGACGACGAGCGGCACGTCGCCGTGGCAGCGCCTCGCGTGCTCGAGCAAGTCGACCGCCTCGACGAAATGTCGACCGGCGCGGCAGAGCTGACCGAGGTTGACGAGCGCGTCGAGGTTCTGCGCGTCGAGGTCGAGCACGCCCATGAACGTGTCTTGCGCCTCGGTGTAGAGACCCTTGTGCGCGAGCAGTACTCCGAGCGACAGGAGCAGCTCGACATCGTGCGGCGCGTACTCGGCCGCCATGCGCAGCGCCGCGATCGCCTCATGCGCGTTGTCCGTCGCTAGCGCGGAGCCCGCGACTGCGCGCAAATCGGCGGCGCTGTCGGTCGAGCGTGCGGCGCTGAACCAGGGGCGTTGCGGGGAGACGTCCTGTCGTTGGGTGCCGAGCATGGGGCGACGCATCGCAAGTCGCATGCCCGGCCGTCCACTCGAAGGGTCGCGAGCTTGGGCCAACGAACGCCAACGCGTTGACTCTCTTGGGCGTAGAGCGGCGGGTCGCTGTCGCTCGTCCGTCCAGCTCGGCTTGGCCACCTCGATGCTGAAGTCGTCCGCACCGGAGCCGGCCTCGGTGCTCGCTCCGTCCCCCCGAAGTCGCGACAACGTCGTCGTGGAATCGAGCCAAACGGAGGAGCTTCACGACGCTCGCGGCATCGCCGCCTGCTCGAGGTTGCGATCGAGCGAGCGGCTGCCGACGGCCTCGGAGACGTGCTCGACGCGCAACGTCTCGCTGCCGTCGAGATCGGCGATCGTGCGCGCGATGCGCCGCACCTTCGCGTAGCCGCGCGCGCTCATGCCGAGCCGGTCCATCGCGCGCCGGAGGAGGTCGCGCGACCGCGGGCACAGCGTCGCGACCGCGTCGAGATCGGTCGGCGTGAGGGACGCGTTGTACGGGGTGCTCGTCAGCTTGGCGTCGGCACGAGCTTGCTGAAGGGCACGCGCGCGCACCACCCGCTCGCGAATTGCGCTCGACGGCTCTCCTGGCTCACCCTCGGTCAGCTCGTCGATGTTCGTCGCCGGGAGGGTCACATGCAGATCGATGCGGTCGAGCAAAGGGCCGCTCAGTCGGCTCTTGTAGCGATGGACCTGCTCCACGCTGCAAGAGCAACGTCGCGTCGAGCCGTAAAAGCCGCACGGGCAGGGATTGACGGCGGCTACGAGCAGCGGGCGCGCCGGAAACGTGGCGCGGTGGCGCGCGCGGCAGATCGTGACGACGCCGTCTTCGAGCGGCTGGCGCATGCCCTCGAGGACGGGGCGCCGGAACTCGAGCAGCTCGTCGAGGAACAGGCAGCCATGGTGCGCGAGCGAGATTTCGCCCGGGCGCACGGGGCAGCCGCCCCCGAAGAGCGCGGGCGCGCTGAGCGTGTGATGCGGCGCGCGGAATGGCCGCTTGCGGACGAGCCCGTGGTCGAGGAGCGCACCCGCGACCGAGTGGATCGAGGTCACCGCGAGCGCCTCGTCCGCGGTCATCGCTGGCAAGATCGTCGGCAGGCGCCGCGCCAGCATCGTCGTGCCGGTGCCGGGCGGGCCGACCATGAGGACGTTGTGGCTGCCCGCGGCGGCGAGCTCGAGCATGCGCCGCGCGCCGTGCTGTCCACGCACCTCAGCGAAATCTTCTGTGGCGGTGTCGTCGGCACCGAGCGGCGCGGGCTCGGCGCGCGCGAGCGGCTCTCCTCCTGAAACGGAGGCGACGATCTCGCTCAGCGTGGTGGCGACGCGTGCCTCGATGCCGACGACTGCCGCGGCCTCTGCCCCGTTGGCGGTCGGAACGATGGCACGATCGAGACCCGCCGTTCGCGCGGCGAGCAGCGCGGGCAAGACGCCTCGCACGGCGCACATCTCGCCGGAGAGGGAGAGCTCGCCGAGGAGCAGCGCCCCGGTGAAGCTGTCTCGCGGGACCTTGCCGAGCGCGGTGAGCACGGCGAGGGCGATCGCGAGATCGAATCCGCTGCCGGCCTTCTTCAAGTCCGCCGGCTGAAGGTTGACGGTGATCGCGAACTCGTTGAGCTCGACGCCGACGTGTCGCAGCGCGGCGCGGACGCGGGTTCGGCTCTCGCGGACGCACGCCTCGGGGAGTCCGACGAGGTGGAATGCCGGCAGCCCGCGCCCCGAGTCGACCTCGACGCGAACGAGGCAGGCCTCGAGGCCAATGAGCGTGATCGCGACGGCGGCAGGGGTCGTTACCGGGGGGCTTTTCATGGGAGCTGCGTGCGGGCGCGGGCCCAAGTCGGGAAGCGAGCCAGGCGAACGACGTGTCCGCCCTGGCCGCGCCCGAGCCGTGATTGCCACCTCCGTGCCATCAGCGATTTGCCAGAAATTGCGGCAGTTGCGCGAACCGGGAGGTGGCGGCCGCCAGGCGGATGGGTGGCGCCCGCCGGTCGTCGACGACGCCGAGTCGGACGAAGACGGCCACTTCTTCGCCACCGTCGAGCTGCCGGCCTCGAGCCACCCGGCGGCCGCGCTGACGACGCAGCGATGCTCGCGGCCGCAGCGTTTCCGCCGCGCGGCGCGAAGCGGTACGCCGAGGCGTCTGCAGGCGTGCCGGCCGAGCGCTGGGAGCTCTTCACCGAGCCGTCGGCGCTGAAATAGCGCGAAGGCGCGAAGGCGCCGAGTGGGTGGGAGGCGAAGTGCGTGACGATTCCCGCTCGGCATGCGTGTGATTGAGAGCGTGGGTGAGGCGGGGCGGACGCTTCGGTGGTCGGTCCGCAGGCTCGCCCTCGGGACAGCCGTGGCGGTTCACTGCCGTCCCGCGCGACGCGTCGTGTCGGAACGAGAAAAAACGGGGTGTGACGGACATGAAAAACATTTCAAGTTTGGTGTTGGCTGCTGCGGTGTTCGTAGCGATCGGTACGGCTGGGGAGGAGACGACCGCCGCGGGTGGCGTCACCCGCGCTCCGGACAACTGCTCCAACGCTCACGCCGTATTGATGTCATCGGCTTCGGGTGATCACGCGCGCCACTGGGCGGCGATCGGGGGCGTGATGAGGGCGCACCCGCACTGGCAGGTCGTTCCGGAATACGAGCCGGGCGTGTCGCAGAAGGCGTCGTTTCGCCAATACGACGCGAAATTCGCCCAGGGCGTCACCGCGTACGTGGCGAGTTGCGGCCACAGTGCCACCTGCAACGCCATCGCCGAGGCGGTGCTGAAGGCATATCCGGCGATCCCGAGCCCGGCGGTGTACTGCGGCGAGATCCCGCATGTCCTCGATAATCCGGTGTCGGCGCCCCTCTGAGCGGCGACTTCTCCCATCCCATGACCTTGAGTGCAGGCGGGCTCCTTGCGGGTGCCGGCATCTCGAGGCCTCGAGGCCGAGCGAAGGTTGAGCTCGAACACGCGAGCCACCGCGGGGGGCACGCCGAGAAGAATCGTCCTACCAGCGTGACGCCTAGTGATCGCTGTGCGGGTTTCCCATCGGAGTTGCTACCCGCCGTGGCCGCTCTGCGGTTCGTGGCGGAGGATCTGAACTGTGCTGTGCCCGCCCCGGGAATCGCCGCCAAACGTCGGCGCGTCCCCAGAATGGGCACCAGAACGCTCCTGGTGCTGGGTGCGACCTGCGACGCAGAGTCACGAACCGACATTCCGCTCGCTCTGCTCGGCCCGCCACATTAGCTTTGCCGGATGGCTCGCTCCGCGGTCTTGGCGCTCATCGCCTTGCTCTGCGCCTTGCTCTCCGGGTGCCCACGCACCGATCAGTCGCTCGTGCTGGTGGGCGGGCAGCGGGTCGACGCCGCGCGCATCGACGGCGATCCGCTCGGGCTCCTGCCGGGCGGCGCCATCCTGACCGGCACGCTCGACGCGCGGGCCCTCTTCGCGTCGCCGATGGGCGCGCAGATGACGCAGATCGTCGAGCAGCTCGTGCCGCTCGGCCCGGAGTCGCGCTTCGTTCCGAAGCGTGACGTCGCGCGGGTCCACGGCGCCGTCTACGCGATGCAGGGCGCGGATTTCTGCGCCGTGATTCAGGGTTCGTTCGATGTGGCGGCGATCGAGCAGGCGGCGCAGGCACGGCTCGCGACTCCGCGCGGCGTGCGGCTCGTTGCGACGCCGTATGCCGGCTACTCGATCTACACGGTGGCCAACCAGGGCTTCGTCGTGCTCACGCCGCAGACGGTGCTCTCGGGGAACGAGACCGGGATGCGACGCGCGCTCGATCGGCTGCGGTTCGGGCGGCTCTCGCACGATCTCGAGCCGTGGATGGACGAGCTCTTGCGCGGCGAGTCGGCGGCCTTCGCGGTGGTCGGCGACGTGGGCAAGCAGGGCGTGCTCGAGGCAGCGGGCGGCGGTCTGCCGTTCGTCAACGGCATGCGGCTCGTGCGCGTGCTCGGCAATTTTCGGCCGCCGGGGATGAACCTCGTGGGCAGCGCGACGTACGCCGACGCGACCTCGGCGGCCGAGGGAGCCGAGAGCGTTGGGCGCCTGCGCGAAGTGGCGAGCCTCGTCTCGCTGCTCGCAGCCTTCGGCATCGGCGCGCAGTTTCCGACCTTCGAGGTGCAGCAGCAAGGCAACGACGTCGCGTTCGCGACGAGCGCCGATACCGGGTTCATGCAGCTCGTGCTCGCGACCATCGCACAGGCGTTTCGGCCTGCCGCGCAGAGCGGTGGCTGGGTCGGCGGCTGAGGACTCGCGCTGCCCTTCACCGAGCGCGGAGGGTCACGCGGCGGTCACCGCACCGCGGCGGACCCGGCGTGCCGTGGCGGCCCGTCACGGAGCGCGGCCCGTCACGGTGACCCCCCCGGTCACGAACCCCTCGACCGCGCGCGCGATGCGGGTCGCCGTGGCGTGTGGCGTGGGCGGGTTGAACCACGCAAACGGATCGAGCGCGCGCGAGGGTCGAAGCCCGAAGCCGCCGCGCGAGCACTCCACCAAGAGCGAGAGCGCACCGTGGCGCTCGTGGAACCAGTCGAGCTCGAGCCCGCCCATCGTGGCGCCGAGCGCGAACCACGAGCCCTGCACGACACGGTACGGCCGGTCGTCGGCGAGCGCGGCGATGCGCTGCGCCCAGACGCGATGTTCTTCGGCGTCGGCGGGCGCGCGGAGCTGATGCGAGCTCGGGTAGAGGACGGCGCCGCCGAAGCTGTGCAAGGACAGCGCGCGATCGACGCGGCGCGAGCCGAGCGCGAAGGCGAGGGCGCTCACCTCCGGCTCGCTCTCGGCACGCGTGCCGGCACGAAACACCGAAGGCACGAGCCGCGCGAGGAGACCGCGGTGGCCCCAGCGCGCGTCGAAGTTGCGGTTGAGATCGACGCCGTGCGCGTTGTGGCGAACGAAGCGGCGCCGCCCCTCGCGCAAGTTGCGGTCGACGCGCAGGACGCCGTCGGGATTAGCGACAGGGACGATGAGCACGCTGCGATCCCCGAGATCTCTTCCGACGAGCCGGCCTGCGAGCGCGAGCGAGGTCTCGATCCCGATCCACTCGAGCGGATGAAGCCCCGAGACGACGACGCTCGTCCGCGCGAAGCGTCCCCGCCGCGCGGCACCGAAGCCGAGCGCGAGGAGCGGCTCGCCGCGCACGCTATGGCCGAGCGGCTCGATGACGGCGCCTGCGGCCGCGAGCCGCTGCATCGCCTCGAGCATTCCGGCATAGCCACGGTACGGGCCGAGGCCGCGGCGCGCGAGCAGCTCCGCGATGGGCGGTGCGCGGTGGCGGTCGAGGGCCTTCTCGAGCGCCACGAGCGCGTCGTGCGCGTCGGGGGCCCCGGAGGGAAACGGCGTCGATGCGTCGGGCGTCTCCATCGCGAGGGGACCCTAGCGCGGCGAATCAGAGCCTCACCACCCTAAAGCGCGCGCGCCCGTGGGTTCAAGGGGGAATCGCGCTACGGCGCTGCGAGAAGCGCCGCGCTCGGCAGGCGTGAAACCACGAGCCGATGGAGCGCGTCTTGGTGCCGGTCGACGAACGCGAGGCGGCGCGCATGCTCGGCCGCGAGCGCGGCGAGCGCGGCCTCGCGCTCCACGGTAGTCAGAGCGCGCGGAGTCAGCTCGGGTGGGAGCCCATTGCCTTCGTAGGGGCCTTCGTCGAAGCCATGGATGCGCCCGTCTTCGATGCGCGCGCGCGCCTCGAGGAGGAGCCGATCTTCTTGCCCGCGGACGAAGCGTGCGAGCGACGCCGGAGACAAGGAGAGGGCCGAAAGCGCCTCTTTCCAGGTCATGCTTGGGGCGAGCATGACGATCTCCTCGACGCCCCCGCCGCTCGCCTCGCGATGGACCCACGAGGCGGTCGTGCCAACAGCGAGGCGCTCCTTGACGACGTCGCCGTCGAAGCGCGCGAAGGAAAGCCAGAGCCCTTCACCGACGAGCCGCTGCTCGGCGACGGTACTCGTTTCGATCAACGAGAGCCGCACGCCGAAGTCCCCGGTGCTCGGAAAGTCGCCGACGCTGACGAGGACACCGAACAGCGATTTCGCGTCGTCGTAGGTGAGGCCATCGAGCCGGCGCCACGCGGTGCCGCGCCGCTCCGAGTTGACGATCGCGCCACCGTCGCACTCCGACGACGTCGCGCCTCGGCAGCGCATGCGGCTCACGAAATTCCCGAGACGCAGCTCGGGCCGCTCGACAAAATCGGCGCTATTTGCGGCGATCCAGGCGACGAGCGATGCGTGGATACGCGCGTCCCTCGCCGACACGAACCGCGGGTCGTGCGGTGCTACGTCGTCGTCGTGCGCACCGCTGCGCGTGGTCAGAGGGCGAGGCTCGCTCACGACGGCCTGCCCCGTGGCGGTCTGCCCGAGGGCGCCATCGACCACGGCGGCTGGTGGCGGGGCGCCGCCACACGCAAGGACGAGCGGGAGCGCGAACGCGGCGACAGGCTCCATCGTGGGTGAACGTCGGCGCACGGTGGGGAGAGGCTCGTCGCTTGGCCGGCGGGCCGCAAGCTCGGGAGTCGATGCAAGCTTGGGCAGCCGCACTTTACCGCGGAGGTCGCGGACACCGCGGGCACGGCGACGCCCGCAGGTTGTGCTCGGGACGCGACGCTGTTGGGGCGGCGTTTCAGCGCGGGCCTCGCAGCGCGTCGAGTCGCTCGCGTGCGCCCTTGACGCCGAAGAGCACGCCGCCCTCGGGGGGCAACGCTGGCGCGAGCAGCACGTTGGCGAGCACCGCAACGATGGCGACGGCGGCGACGCGCGCCTCACGCGATGCCTGCGCGGCTGCTTCGATTTGCCACAGCCGGCGCGCCCGCCCGAGGAGCACGTCGAAGCCTGCGCCTCCCATCTGCGCTGCGGCGCGCTCGGCAGCCGCGAGGACGCCTGGGGCGCGCGAGAGCGGCACGGTGGTCACGCGGACGTTCGCGAGCGCGGCGCCCGTGGCCAGCGCCGTAACGGAAAGCTTGGCCTCGTCGGCGGACGGAGAGCCCGCGTCGTCGTAGCGCTTCGGGGGTGTGATCGTGAGCGTTACCCCGAAGAAGCGGCGCGCGGCATGGTCCCAGCGGGCCTCTTCGAAGCGACCCTCGGCGTTCGGCGAAAAGAGCGAATAGGCCGCGTCGGGCGGCATGAGCGGCAGCGCGAGGGCGACGAGCCACCCGCGGTCATCGAAGGCTGCTGCTTCAGGGGGGGCGGGACTCGTCATCAATCCGCGTGCCGGCCGAGTCCCGCGGGGGCTCCGCGTCGTCCGAGGCCAAGCGCCAAGACGGCGATGGTCGCGAGGTAGGGCACGAGCTGCGTCAAGGTCGCGAGGGTCGAGCCGCGGCTCGCGTCCTGCATCCGGATCTGCAGGGCCTCGAGCCATCCGAACGCGAGGCACAGCGCGGCGGCACGCGCCGGTCGCCAGCCGCTGAGGACCACCGCCGCGAGCGCGATGAAGCCGCGCCCGCCGCTCATGCCCGACTCGAAGCGGTGCTGGTCGAACGCGAGGTGCACCCCGCCGAGCGCGCAGATGGCGCCGGAGACCGCCAGCGCGCCGAGCCGGTAGCGTCCGACGCTCACGCCGGCAGCGAAGGCGGCGGTCGGGTTCTCGCCCACGGCGCGGACGCGCAGGCCGAAGCGCGTCTCCGAGAGCACGAAGGGGCTCGCGGCGATGGCGGCGAGCGCGAGCAACGTCACGGGATCGAGCAGGGCGCGCACCAGCATGTCGCCTCCGCTCGTGCCCGTCGGACCGAAGCGAAAGCCCGCGATCGACGGCGAGTTCGAGGCGCTGTCGTAGAGGCCGCGCAGGCCGAGGCGCGTCGCCGAGAAGGCCAGCAGATTGAGGGCGATCCCGCTCACCACGGCGTCGATGCGCGCCTTGTCGACGAGCACGGCGTGGAGCGCGCTGACCGCGACCCCGAGCGCGACGCCGCCGACGAGCCCGAGCGCCATGCTGCCGGACGCTTGCGCGAGCGCGACCGAGGCGAAGGCGCTCACGAGGAGCACGCCCTCGAGGCCGATGTGCACGACGCCCGCCCGCTCGGCCCACACGCCCCCGACGGCGGCGCACGCGTACGGCGCCGCGATGCGCAGCGTCTCGGCGAGCATGGCGATCGAGACGAGCGAGCTCATGGCGTCTCTCCCGCGCGGTCGGGACGAACCCTGGGCTCGTCGCCGCGGCCTCGAATCGCGAGCGAGCTCATGGCGTCTCTTCCGCGCGGTTGGGGGGCTCGCCTTGCGGCGCTTGCGGCGCTCGAGGCGCTCGAGGCGCGGCGCTCGCGGACGCGGGGGGCTCACCGGCCGACGCGACGGCGGCGACGAGCAGGATGACGACGGCCTCGACGACGCCCATGGCCTCGCGCGGGACCGCTGCGTTGATCGCGAGCCCCGCCTGCGCGAGCGTCCCAAACAACAAGGCCGCGAGGACGAGCGCGACTGGGCTCGTGCGCCCCACCATGGCGACCGCGATCCCGGAGAAGCCGGCGCCCGCGCCGAGCCCGAGCTCGTGGGCGCCCTTGTAGCCGAGCACGGTGCCGCTCATCGCGAGGGCGGCGAGCGCGCCCGAGAGCACCATGGCCTGCGTGCGGCGCGCCGGCACGTCGATCCCCTGCGCGGCGCAGACGCTCTCGCTCTTGCCGATCCAGGCCATTTCGCGGCCCGCGCGCGAGCGGTCGAGCCACGCGAAGGTCGCGAAGACGACGAGCAACGCGAGCGGAGCGGCGAAGCTCGCTGCGCTGCCCGAGAGCGAAGGGGCGAGCGTGTCGAGCCGCGGGAGGCGCGCCGAAGCGGCGATGGGCTCGGTGCGCAGCGACACGGCGCCGAGCACCGCGACGAGCAGCCACGGCGCCGCCACGTCGATGATGCGGTTGAGCATGATGCCGCTGATGATCTCGTGAACGCCGAGGCGCGCACGCAGGGCGCCGGTGACGTACGCGACCGAGCCGCCGAGCGCCATCGCGCACGCGAGCACGAGCGGCACGGCGACGACCGCCGGGATCCCCGGCCCGAGCTTGCTCGCGAACACGGCGGCGCCCAGGCTCGCGAGGGCGAGCTGGCCCTCGCTGCCGATGTTGAAGAGGCCGACGCGCAAGGCGACGTGGAACGACAGCCCGGTGAAGACGAGCGGCGTGGCCTTGAACAGCACCTGGCCGACGCCGTAGGGCGTGCCCCACGTGCCGTGGAAGGCCTGCGCCAGGACGGCGAGCGGCGCCTGCCCGAACGTTGCGCTCGCGAGGTTGAGCACGAAGAGGCCGCCCGCGAGGGCGAAGAGGACTCGCAGGCGCGCGGGAGTCAGCGCGCGCCGCAGCGTGCCCTGCCGCAGGGAGCTCGCCGCGACCGTCGTCATGCCTGGGCCACCGCGGTCGCGACCGGCGCATGCGCGTCGGCTCCGAGCATCGCGCGCCCAAGCTCTTCGTCGGTGGCCGTCGGTGGAAACTCGGCGACGAGCTCGCCGCCGC
>SYFR01000279.1 GCA_005800325.1 Myxococcales bacterium
GCGGCGCCATCGGCATCGGCAGCGCCTGCGGCATCGGCAGCGCCTGCGGCATGGGCGCCACCGCGCGCGCGGTACTCGCGGATGAACTCGCGCACGCGCCCGAGGATGAGGTCGAGGGCCACGCGGTTCTCGCCGCCCTCGGGGATGATCACGTCCGCGTGCGCCTTGCTCGGCTCGACGAACGCGAGGTGCATCGGCCGCACGGTCTCGTAATACTGCCGGCGCACTTGCTCGAAGGTGCGCCCGCGGGCCTCGAGATCGCGGCGAATGCGGCGAATCACGCGCAGATCTGCCGCCGTATCGACGAAGAGCTTGAGGTCCATCCGCGCCCGCAGCCCGGCGTCGACGAGGACGAGGATCCCCTCGACGAGGATGACCGGACGCGGCTCGACGCGCTCGGCCTCGGGCGCGCGCACGTGGTGCTCGAAGTCGTAGCGCGGCTTCTCGATCGCATGGCCGGCAGAGAGCGCGTCGACGTGACGGCCGAGCAGCTCGAGCTCGAGCGAGTCGGGGTGATCGAAATTGACCTTCGTGCGCTCATCGAACGGCAGGCGCGAGAGATCGCGGTAATACGCGTCCTGCTCGATCAGCGCGCAGCCCTCGGCCCCGAGCGAAGCGGCGAGCGAGCGGGCGATCGTCGTCTTGCCGGAGCCGCTCCCTCCGGCGATCCCGATCACGAACGGTCGCGCGCGCACCTCGTAAAAAGAGTCAACTATCGAGCGCGCGTCAACCCGCCCCTGTCCTTCCGGGTGTCTCAGCAGTCTGTTAGCGTCGCTCGCATGGACGAGCCGCTCGCCGCAGCGCTGCGCGGCGTCTTCGCGACCCGCGAGGACGTCCTCCTCGCGGTCGTGTTCGGCTCGTGCGCGAAGGGCACCGTTCGTCCGACGAGCGATCTCGATCTCGCGCTCCTTCCGGCAGCGGAGCTGTCGCTCGCGGAGGAGGCCCGGCTCGTCGACGCTCTCGAGCGAGCGAGCGGCCGCGAGATCGATCTCGTTCGGCTCGACCACACCGAGGACATCGTGCTGCGGCGCGAGATCGGGCTTCACGGCGTCCTGGTGCATGAGGCGCGGCCTGGCGCGTTCGCGCGCTTCCGAGCCGATGCGCAGCTCGCCTGGCTCGACCTCGAGCCGCTCTACCGCGACGCCGAGGCGCGCTTCCTGCGGCGGCTCGCGGCGGGCCCCGTCGTGCCGAGGCCCGCGTGACCGATCCCTCGCTCATCGCCCGCAAGGTAGCGCTGCTCGTCGAGCACGTGGCGCGACTCCGAAGGCGCCGCCCGGAGGAGGTGGAGTCGCTGCGTGCCGACGTCGATCGGCTCGACGCGATCGCGCTCAGCGTGCTCGTGGTCGTGCAGGAAGCGGTGGACATCGCCTTCCACATCGCGAGCGACGAGGGCTGGGGGATCGCCGCGACGTACCGCGAGGGCTTCGAGACGCTCGCCCGGCACGGGGTGATTTCCGCGGAGCTCGCGGGTCGGCTCGCGGGGTCGGTGCGTCTTCGCAACCGGATCGCCCACGGTTATGGGTCGGTCGACGTGGACACCCTCTGGGCCGAGCTGCCGACCGGCATCGAGGCGTTCGAGTCCTTCGCAGTGGCGGTGAGCGCGTTCGTCCAGCAGAGCCGCTGACCCCGCACGTCGTCACTAGGACGCTCGACGGGAGGGGCGCGACCTCGACTCCCCCTGCTGCACGCGGCTCGTCACGCAGGTGGACCCGCGACGCGGTGGTCGCGACGATGGCAACAGCACCGGGGTCGAGGCCGAGCCGCTCAGAAGATCTCGAGCACGCGCGGCGGCAGGCCAACGCCGTCGCCGATGGAGAGCTCGCCAGTGAGCGCCATGCCTTCGCCGCTCGGCTCGAGCCGCAAGAGCGCGCCGCGCTCGCCATCGGCGACATAGCAGGCCTCGGTGCACGCGGAGCCGGCCCCGCTCGAGGGGTCGACGGCAAAGCGCCGATGGATGCAGCGCACGCCGCCGAGCTCGAAGGGTCGCGACGCGGTCGTCGCGACGATGGCGACGGCGCCGGTTTCGAGGTCGAGGCGAAAGAGCGCGTCGGTGCTCGGACCGGGACCGTCGAGCGAGCCGAAGCCCACGGCGACGAGGCCCCCTCGCTCATCGAAGTCGAGGTCGAAGCCGATCGGCCGGTCGACGAGATCTTCGGCCATGAAGCGCGCGAGCTCGGTCATGGCGTCGTTCGCTTGGAAGAGCGCGATCCCTGCGCGCGCGAGGCTCGGGCTCGCCCCGCCGGCAAACTCGCCCGAGCAGCCGACGGCGAGACGGCGCGCCGCGAGAGGCTGTGCGTCCGCGGCGTAAGGCGGCTCGAGCGCGAGCGCGCTGCAGCCGTGCAAGCCCTCGAGCACACGCACGCCGCGGAGGGCCCGCGTCTTGCCGTCGAAGGCGGCGAGGCGCGAGGGCGCGGAGCTCGCGAAGGTCACGTCGTAGGCGGAGAGCAGCACGAACACGAGATCGCCCAGCGCCACCATCCTTCCGGGTCGCGGCAGAAACCCGGGCGCGTCGCGCATGGCCGGCGCGAGATCGAGGCGGGCCTCGATGGCCGGTCGCGAGAGGTCGAGAAGGAGCAAATCGCCGCCCTCGTCGAACGGCTCGCCGCCCGGCGTCGGGTTCGAGCCGTAGCGCGACACCCAGCCCGCATTGCTCGAAATGCCCAGGAAATCCTGGGGATTTGACGCGAAGCCGGTGCGCACGTCGAGCTGCGCGCGCACTGAGCCGGTAGCCACGTCGACGACGCTGAGGACCGAGGCGGGATACCGATCGATCACGACGAGCTCGCTCCCGAGCGCGGCGGAGGTCGGCAGCACCACGTCGCCGGAGAGCGCCGACGAGAGGCCGACGTCGGCCGAGGCGGACGAGAGGAACCGCGGCGAGAGCGAGGCTCCGCGGGTGTCCACGAGCGCCACGCTGCTCGACTGGTAGTCGCTCGAGACGACGACGAGCCCGCGCCCGCACGCCCCGGGTTGCCGATCGGTGCCGCCGGTGCCTCGGGCGACGTCGGGGGCGCAGCCAATGAAGATGCATGCGAGCGCGACGCGAGCTGCCCGCTTTGCGGTGCGTGCGGCGTCGTTCACCATGCGACCTCGAGGTTGCCGTGCACGCTGCGCCCGGGGAGCGGAAAGCCGACGAGATCGAGCGCCGGCGCGTCGAGCACGGTGGCCATTCTCCCACGCACGACGGCGCGATCGTGCGCCACGCGCGCCACGAGCTCGAGCTCGAGCGATCCTTGCGACGGAATCACGATGAGACCGGCCGGATCGGCGACGCGCTCGCTGCGGTAGGCGTAGCGCGCCGAGAGCGAGGCGCGATCGAGCGCGAGCGTGCGCCACGGCGGGGAGTGAACCGCGAGCATGGGCCCGAGCGTCGCGCGCGAGTGAAACGGCACGAGGTCGTTCGCGAGCGAGCGGTAGACGGAGCGGTCGCGCGGCTCGAGCAAGGTCGCGGTGAACGCCGCATCGACGCGCTCGGCGAACGTGCCACCCATGGCGAGCTCGAGCCCGAGGATGCGCGCGGCGCCGACGTTGTAGGGGCGCACGACGCCGAACGAGGTGCGGCGAAACGCGACGAGCTCACTCGCATCGCGCGCGAAGCCGACGAGCTCGACGTAGCCGCGCAGCGAATCGACACGGCCCTTCGCTGCGAGCCCGACGTCGAAGGCGATCCCCCGCTCGGGCACGAGCGCGTCGTTGCCTTGTGCCGTCGCCGAGACGCCGTAGAACTCGCCGAGCGTCGGCACGCGCACGTAACGTCCGAGGTTGGCGCGCGCGTCGAGGAAGGGCAGGAGCCGCACGCGAGCGCCGAGCTTGCCTGTCCACGGTGCTGCGCCGCACGCCTCGCTCGGCCCGCGAGCCCACGTCGTGTGGCACTCGCCGGCGACCACGAGCGACGCGTCCGCGCGCGTGTCGAGCTGCGCGAGGAGCTGCGCCTCGCCGCGAACGAGGTGGCGGCGCGCGGAGAGCTCATCCGCGTCGCGCGTGACCGAGATCCGCTCGCTCTCTTGCGACGCGCCGAGCCCCACCGACAGGGACTCGGTCGGGTGCGCCCAGAGGATCGCGCGCTCGCGCAGCCGCCCGCCGTCCACGAACGTATCGCGGGCCGGGCCGAGCTCGCGCGAAGGGTCGTCGAGCCCGTAGCGCGTGGCGAGCCCATCGAGCTGCCACTCGACGCCGAACGGCGCGCCATTCATGGCGTGGCTCCCCGCGAGCCCACCCACGAGTCGGCGCAGCGAGCTCTGCGCGCGCTCGGCGGCGATGAGCTGGAGGCCCGGCGCACCGGCGTCCCGCGAGGTGGCGTTCGCGATCATCTTCAGCTCGCCGCCCGGGACGCGCACACGGCCGAGCGTCCACACGTCGAGCTCCTGGTGCCAGGCGTTCGCGCGCCGCCTCACGACGTCATCTTTCGCGTCGAAGCGCGTGCCTCCGTCATCGAGGAACGGAAAATCGCCGTCGCCCGCGCCGTGCCGCACGAAGAGCCCCGCGCTCGCCTTCTCGGCGCCGACCCCGACGAAGGCGCCGAGCTCCCGGGCCCCGAACGACCCCGCACCGAGGAGCACCCGCCCGCTCGTGCCCGACGGCAGACGCGGCTCGAAGAAGAGCGCCCCGCCAATCCCGAGCCGGTCGGCGCCCGCCGGGGCGTCGCAATACACTTCGACGCGATCGATCAAAAAGGCCGGCAAAGTCGAGAGATCCACGTTGCCGGTCACGTCGTCGTTGAGTCGGATCCCCGCGAGATAGACGGGGGTCTCGGCGCTCGACGCGCCGCGGAGCGAGGCCGTCGCGAGATCCGCGCCGCTGCCGCTGCGCGTCACCTCGACGCCGGGAACGTACCGCAACGCCTCGGCCACACTTCTGCCCGCGCCTTCGAGCGCCTCACGGCGGAGCGTGAACGCCGCGGCCGTTCGATCGCGAGGCGCGGCGATCGGGGGGTGCGCGTCGTCGAGCGCGAGGACCTCGATGGGCTCGGCCGGAGCGGCGAGCGCGTCGGGCGCAGCGCCAACGGAGGCTGGTTCGGCGGCGCCACCGGTGCCGGCACGAAGCACATGCAGGGCGAGGACCGCGCCGAAGGTCAGGTTGAGCGGCACCTTGGGCGGCAGGTGCAGCGGCCACCGGCTGCGCGACCGCCGGTAGCACCGCCGACGCTCGCCACGCTCTCGCTCACGGGCAGGCATCGTGAACGATCCCGACGGCGTCGAGATCGAACACGCCGTCGAGGCCCTCGAGATCAGGACGATCGGTGATCCGCACGAAGCGCGCTTCTTTGAGTCCCACGTGCGCCAAGTCGAACGCGTCGCCGCCCGCGGTGTTCACGTCGACCGCTCGGTCGTCGCCAGCGAGAAATACGGGGCGCCAACCGGCGCAGCCTCCGTAGGGCGGCTCGCTCGCGGTGCAGTCGAACTCGTGAAACGTCGCGCCATCGGCGCTCACGGCTACGGTCGCAAGCTCGGCGAACAACGCGCCGGCGGCCTCGAACGGGTTCTCGAACACGACGAAGTCCGCGCCCGCGCCGTCGACGATCGCGCGGTCGAACCCGAGGGTGATCGAGCCGCCGTTGCCGAGCGACGCGACGTCGAGCGAGCCAGCGCTTGCGCCGCCACCCGCGGGCGGGCCGAGCACGATCTCGGGCAAGTGCTCGCGACCGAACGCCTGCCCGGGACCGAAGGCGCTCGTCACGACCGTCGTCGCGAAGTAGCTCGCGTCCTCGCACGGATCGGCGCTCGCACAGCCGGCAAGTGCGCCGCCGGCGAGGGGCACGGCAGAGATCCAGCCGAGCAGGAGAGAGGCACGGACTCTTGCGTCGATCGCCATCGGAGCGGCGCACCCTACACCAAAGCCGGAGCGCATTTCGCGCCGGATTTTCCGCCTCGCACGGGGCCGTCTGCGTCGCTCGACGGCGCCTGTGCCGCACCTCGGCCGCGCCTTCGTCGAGCCGTTGCCGCACGCAGGCCGCAAAGTTGACGTGTGGCACGCCGCGTGTCACTTCTCGAGCCACCATGCGCGCACGACGTGGGCAATGGCTCGGGATTTGTGCCGGGCTGTGCATGACGATCTGGCCGGCCGATCGTGCCGAGGCGCAGCCCGCGAGCCACGCGCCAGGCCCGCCGAGTAAGCCAACGCCGGCAGGCAAGCAGGCACCGGCGGAAAAGCCAGCACCGGCAGGCAAGCAGGCTGCGGCAGGCAAGCAGGCACCGCCGGCGACGGCGAGCGCCGCGACCCACCCGGAGAGCACCGCGAAGACGCCCGCGGCCGCAGGCCCGAAGAAGCACACCCCCGCTCGACCGAAGAAGGAAACCCCAAGAAAAACCGCGGTTTCGAAGCACGTCGAGCCGCGCGAGAAGCCCGCAGCGCGCGTCCCGGGCAGCGCGCCCGGCAAGGCCGACGAGGCGGCGCGCCAGGCGCTGACGGGGCGCCACCAGGAGCAATCGAGCCGCGCCCCCGCGGAGTCGCTCGAGCTCAAGGAGATGCGCGAGGTCGACGCGATGTTGTTCCCGCCCAAGGGGACGACGCCCTTCGCGCTCGCGATCCCGCCGGCAGCGAGCGTACCCGAGGTCAACGCGTCGGGGCTCCCTCCCGCCGCGCCGGGCGGACCGCCGCCGGACGCGGGCGAGAGCACGGCGAAGGCCGCGGCGCCCGATCGCGCCTGGCTCGCGAAGCTCGAGCTACCCGAGTTTCCCGTGCGCTTCGACGCGGGCGTCGTTCGCTACCTCGAGTACTACCGCGACAACCCCCGCGGCCGCCGCCTCGTCGCCGCGTGGATCAAGAAGAGCGGACGCTACCGGCAGGCCATCGTGAAGGTGCTGCGCGAGCACAAGTTGCCCGAAGATCTCGTGTGGCTCGCGCTCGTGGAGAGCGGCTTCGACCCGGGCATCCACTCGCACGCAGGCGCCGCCGGGCTGTGGCAGTTCATGCCGGCCACGGGCCGTGTCTACGGGCTCACCGTGCAGCGCCGCGTGGACGAGCGCCTCGATCCGGAGCGCAGCACGCACGCGGCCGCGACCCACCTCAAGGATCTCTACACGCGCTTCGGAACCTGGGAGCTCGCGTTCGCCGCCTACAACATGGGCTACGGCGGCCTGCTCGCCTCGATCCGCAAATACAACACCAACGACTATTGGGAGCTGCGGCGCCTCGAGGCCGGGCTGCCGTACGAGACCGCGCTCTACGTACCGAAGATCGTCTCGATGGCCATCGTCGCGCGCAACTGCGCCGTATTCGGCTGCGACGGCGTGAGCCTCGATTCGCCGGAGCCGTTCGGGGAGACGGGCGCCGACAAGGTAGCGGTCGCGCCCGGCGTCACCCTCGAGGATCTCGCGACGGCCGTGCGCGCCAAGCCCGAGCAGATCGCCTCGCTCAACCCGCACCTCATCGGCTCGCGCCTGCCTCCGCTCGAGCACAGCGCGACGCCGCGCACGAGCTGGACGGCCTACGTCCCCGAGGGCAAGGGCACGCGCGCCGCGACGCTGCCGGCGGCGGCCCCACCACGTCAGCTTCGCACGCATCGTGTCCGCTGGGGCGAGTCGCTCGCGCACATCGCGACCCGCTACCGATCGACGACCTCGACGCTCGAGAACCTCAACGATTTGCACGACGACGAGACGCCGCGCCCGGGAACCGCCGTGTTCGTACCGAACGGACCGCCGCCGGAGACGGACGCCGTGGCGCTCGCGGCTCAGGCACAACGGACCGCGTCCGACAAGCAGTTCGTGGTGGTCCCCGATCGCGCGCTCACCGTCGCCGAGCGGCGGCGCGTCTTCTACCAGGTCGTGTACGGCGACACCGTCGAGGACGTCGCGCGAGTCAGCGGCGTGTCCGCAAACGAGCTCCGCCGCTGGAACCACCTCGACTCGCTGGCGGTGCTCCAGGCCGGCATGCACCTGCAGCTCTTCATCGCGACCGACGCCGCTCCAGCGGACGTGCTCTTGCTCGAAGATGAGCAGGTCGTGCCGCTGCGCGTCGCGTCCGATGAGTTTTTTTCGCACTTCGTCGGGCAGTCCGGGCGCGAGCGCATCGAGGTCACGGCCGGCCCAGGCGAGACGTGGAAAGACCTCGCCAAGCGGCACAACGTGACGCTCGGCTCGCTCGAGCGCATCAACCACAAGAGCCGCAGCAGCAAGCTCAACGCGGGCGATCGCGTGGTCGTTTACGTCAAGCGCCGCGCGGAGAGCGGTACACGCGCCGAGCTCGCGCCGGCACGCGCCGTGGACGCTCCGCCGCCGCCGGCGCCGACGACCCAGCTCTCTCGCCCGGATGGCGCGACCGATGCCGGCAGCAAAATCCCGAGCGCTGTCGACCCGCATGAGGCTGGTCGCGTCGCACCAGCGGCAGAGCCGGGAACGGCCAAGGTCACGGCAACTTCGGTTGCACCTGGCGGCGGCTGACCGATAGACTCCGCCGGTGCTGAAAGTTCGCTCCTTCGGTCGCACGGACATCGGTCGGCGACGCCAGCAAAACGAAGACGCCTTTCTCCGCAATGACGAGGTGAAGCTCTTCGTCGTCGCCGACGGGATGGGCGGACACGCCGCGGGGGAGGTCGCGAGCGCCGAGGCGGTCGACACCGTCTACGGCATGCTCAAGCGAGGGATCCCGTCGCTCGGCCCCGAGGTCGAAGACCTCACCGAAGAGAAGGTCTCGAAGGCGCGACGCCTGATCGAGGGCGCGATCCAGAACGCGACCTACATGGTCTACGCGATCGGCGAGGCGGACGCCGGCAAGAGCGGGATGGGCACGACCATCAGCGCGGCCTACGTCTACAAGAATTTGTTCATCCTTGGACAGGTCGGGGACAGCCGGATCTACCGGGTGCGCGGCAACGACACCGAGCAGCTGACCGAGGACCACACGCTCGTCGGGTGGCAGGTACGCCAGGGGCTCATCACCGAGGACGAAGCCAAGGTTTCACCGCACCGCAACGTGATCATTCGCTCCGTGGGAGGGCGCGACTACGTCGAGGTCGATACCGCCGCGGTCGAAATCGAGCGGGGAGATCGCTTCCTCCTCTGCTCGGACGGGCTGCACGGCTACCTCGAGCTTGCTGAGATCCCCGACATCGTGGCTCTCGGCGGCGAGAAGGCCGCCGTCGCCTTCGTGGATCTCGCCAACGAGCGCGGCGGCCACGACAACATCACCTGCATCGTCGTCGAGTTCGACTAGACCGCTTCGAGCTCGACCTCGGGCATCGGCGCGATGCTCGTCGCTGCCTTCAGCACCGTCCCCGAGCGGCGGACCGGACCCGCCCCGTGCATCGCGGGAACGTGGAGCTTCGCGCCGGCGAGGATCGTCTCGCAGAGGTCCTCGAAGGGGTAGCCAGCGTGCCGCGCGATCTTGGGCAATAGGCTCGTCTCGGTCATGCCCGGCAGCGTGTTTACCTCGAGCACGTACTCGTTTTCGCCCCGCGTCACGAGCAGATCGACGCGCGCCGCGCCGGAGATGCCGAGGGCGTCGACCGCCGAGAGCGCGAGGTTCAGGACGTTCTGGTAGCGCGCCGCGGGCAGGCGCGCGGGCATGTGGTACTCGGTCGCGCCGGGCGTGTATTTCGCGTGGTAGTCGTAGAGCCCGCCGCCCTTCGGGCAGATTTCGATCGCGCCGAGCGCACGGCCCTCGAGCACCGCAACGTTGACCTCCGCGGCCTCGATGTACCGCTCGACGATGGCATGGTCGTCGAGCTCGAACACCGTCTCGAGCGCGCGCGCGAGCTCGAAGAGCGAACCGACCTTGGCGACGCCGAGGCTCGAGCCCTCGCCCCGCGGCTTCACGATGGCCGGAAAGCCGAAGTGGCGGTGCAGCGCCTCGATGTCCGCGAGATCCTCGTCGACCGAGACCGTGTAGTACGGCGGCGTCGGGACGTTGTGCAGCAGGAACAGCTCCTTGCTCTTCTGCTTGTCCATCGCGAGGGCGCTCGCCATCACGCTCGAGCCGGTGTACGGGATCCCGGCGATCTCGAGCATTCCTTGCACGCAGCCGTCTTCGCCCATCCGCCCGTGAAGCGCGAGGAACGCCACGTCGATGCGGGCACGCACGAGCGCGTTGAGAAAATCGAGGCCGCGCGCGGTCCCCACGCTGCCCTTCGGCACGACGACTCGCACGACGTCGTGGCCTCGCCGAGCGAGCGCGTCGGCGACGGCGTTGCCCGTCTTGAGCGACACCTCGTGCTCTCCCGACCAGCCACCCATCACGACGCCCACGCGGGCTCCACGATTCGCCGAAGTCCTCATTGTCGATCTCTCCTCAGCTTCAACGCGCGAGCAGAAGGAGCTCCTTCCACCAGCGTGATTTCGGCCGTACCAGCTGCCATCGGCGCGGGGCAAATTCGCCGGCTGTGCAGGCCGAGCGCGTCGCGTGGTCATCGCGAAGCAGTTCGGTAAGCGCACGGAACAGTGCATGAAATGTTGTTCACGTGGCAAAGATGCTGCGACGATTTGTGGGATGAAGGCCTCAGGCACTCTCACCGTGTCGCTCTTGGCGCTCCTCTCCGCGGCATGCGCGACGCTGCCGCCGCGCCCCGTTCCCTTGCCGGAGGGACAGGCGGCGTTGCCGGCCTGGCACCCCGAGCCCGCGTGGAACGCCATCGCGAAGAACGAGCGCGTCGTCCTCGAGGGCAAGGTCGTCTTCAGCACCGGCAACGCGCGCATCGGCGCCGCAGCCGAGAAGGTGCTCGCAGAGCTCGTGAGTTTCCTCGGCCAAAACGCCGACGTCACGCGCATCCGCATCGAGGGCCACACGGATCTGCGCGCGGGCGAGGAGTACAACGCGAAGCTCTCGGAGCTCCGCGCGCTCGCCGTCGCAGACTGGCTCGTCGACCACGGCATCGACCGCGATCGCATCGTCGCCGTCGCGTTCGGCGAGGGCCGGCCGCTGTGGACCGGCACGTCGCGCGCGGCGCTCGGCGAGAATCGCCGCGCGGCGTTCCACGTGGTCGAGATCTCGGGCCATCGCTACGAGGGCGAAGATCCGACGGCCGGTGGGCTCGCCCTCAACGTGAAGAGCAAAGAAGAGCGAGAGGCCGAGAAGCGCGTCGGCGTGGTCCCGCGCGCGGAGCCAGTGAAGGTCGTCGTCGAGGGCGACGTCATCAAGCCGGCAGCGAAGCCGAAGCTCCGCGACCCGCTCGAAGAAGAGCCTCCTGCCCCGCCGCCTCCTGCCCCGCCGCCCGCGGCCGAGCCGTCTGCAAAGCCTGCCGCCGCGAGCTAGTGCGGCGAATCAGAGATCACTCGCACACCTAGTCTCGCAAGAGCGCCGCCACGGCCTCACCCGCGCGGTAGCTCATGAGCAGCTTCTGCATTGCGTCGATCGAGGCGTCGTAGCTCATGACGTTGCCCTTCGGCGTCGCATACTCGAGAAAGAGGTTGTCGTCGGTCGACGCTTCCGGCGCGTCCGCGGCGTGCTCGGCGATGAATCGATCGAGCGCTTGACCCGAGAGCACCGCGCGCTCGAGGAGGGTCTCGAGACCGTGCACCCCACCGAGCGTCTCCGCGACGCCGGGGCGTTCGCTCAGCTCGGCGAGGCGCGCGCGCGACGCCACGAGCGGCGCTCCCGAGAGCACGACGATCCCCTGACCACCGCTCACGAACAGCGCCACGTGCGGGAACACACGTCGCATCGTACGCAGGGCGACCGCGAGCTCGCGCGGTCGGATGTGATGAAGCTGCACCCACTGCTGCAACACGCCGCCCTCGGCCAGTCGCTCCCGCACGAGGCGGTAGAAGTCCTCGCTGTAGAGGGTCGCCGCGCCTGCGAACCACACGCTCGAGAGCTCGATCGTGATGAGGTCGAAGCTCTTCCGCTCGACGAGCAGCAGGTTGCGACCATCGTTGAGCCTCGTTACGACGCGCGGGTCGCCGAGCGCCTGGCGATTGGGCTCCGCGAAGTAAGTCGTCGCCGCGTGAACGATGGCGGGCGAGATCTCGACGGCCTCGATCTCGCGAAATGGGTAAGTCAGGATGGTGCCGAGCGTGGTGCCGGTGCCGAGCCCGATGACGAGCGCGCGGCCGAAATCGCGCACGAACATCGCCGGGAAATGCGCGAAGCAGCGCTGCGCCGTGACCTCGTGCCCGTTGTCGCCCTGAAATTTTCCATTGGTGTAGAGCGTGAGGACATCGCCGCGTCGCGCGACACTGGTGAGTCCGCCGTGCACGTCCTCGGCCACGTACACGAGCTCGTCCGGCGGGCGCGGCGCATCGAAATAGACGTTCGCGCCGTTCGTGAGCAGCAGCATGTCCCACCGCGGAACGAGCGCCGCCGCAGCGAGGGCCGCGCCGCCGCAGCCGAACGCGAGGGTCTTCTTGGCATCGGCGCGCAAGGCCAGCGCGACGCCGGACAACGCGAAGAGCGCCGCGACGAGGCGCAGCGTGAGCTCCGAGCCGAGGCGCGGCAAGACGAAGTAGCCGCACACGAGCGAGCCCGCGATGGAGCCGAGCGTGTTGATCGCGGTGAGTCGGCCGACCTCGCGTCCAACGTCGGCGCGTCCGGCGACGCGGCGCAACAGCAGCGGGAACGTGAGCCCCATGGCCGTCGTCGGGATCGCCAGGGCGAGGGCCGCCGCGAGCGCGCGCACGAGCTCACGGCCCGACCACGAGGCGACGCTGCCGCCGACGTACAGGAAGAGCCGTGGCAGCTGACCGAAGATCGGCAGCGAGCACGAGAGCCCGAGCGACGCGGCGATGAGCGCAACCGGAAGC
>SYFR01000280.1 GCA_005800325.1 Myxococcales bacterium
CGCCGCCCGCTCCGCCCGCGCCGCCCGTGCCCTCGTCGAAGTACGCGCCGCACGCGGGGTCGGCCGCGGCAGAGCGCGCCGCCATCGCGAGGACGTACGCTCCCGCGCCGAAGCCGATCATCGGCGAGTTGAACTTGTAGCGGCCGTTGCCCTCATCGAACACCTCGCCGATCTCGAGGTAGTTCGCGAGCGCCTGATCGCGGACCCAGTCAGCGAGGCGATCGCTGCGCTCGACGTCGCCGCCGAGCCGCACCGCGACGGAGCCGCGCAGGTCCACGATGACCCACTCGCCGCTGTCGTATTCGCTGCCCCACGGGCTCAGATCTTCGGCGCCTTGATGATCGAAGCGGTCGTCGTTTCTCGCCCAGCCCGCGCCGGCGGGCACCCGCAACGAGTCGAGGTGCGCGAGCGTCGCCTTGTGAATGCGGCCCTGCGGGTCGAAGAGCCCCATCGCCAGCGCATCGAGAACCGCCGCGTCGGCGTAACCGCGTTGCCCCGCGAGCTCCTCCGCGTTCGACGCGAGCGCTCCGTCGGCGTCGGTGAGCTTACGGGCGATCGCGGCGCGCAGCGCGATACCGGCGGCCCTGTAGCTCGACGCGCGCTCGAGATCGCCCGCGGCCTCGGCCAGCACGGCCGCGTCGCACAGCCCGCGCGCGGCGGTCACGTTCGTGTAGGTCCACGCTCGCTCCCGCCCGTTCCAGTGCGTCTCCCAGATCGACGAGTCACGGCGCATGAGGCCGGTCGCCGGATCGACGAGCTTCACGATCACGTCGGCGACGGTCTCGCTCACCTCGGCCCACCGCTCCTTCGCGAACGCGACGTCGCCGCTCTCGCGCGTGTAGTTGGCGAGCGCCCACAAGAAGAGTCCGAACCCGTCGAGCTCGAGGTTCGGCCCGAACTCGTTGAAGTCGGTCTCCTCGACGCCGAACCCGAGGTAGCGCACGAGCGAGATCTGGTACGGCGGCATCGCGTAGGCCGCGAGCTCGCGGTAGCCCTGAAAGCGCCCGGCCTCCGCGCCCAGGTAAAACGCGAGCGCGTCCTTCGCCTGCGCGTGCATGCCGAGCGTCGCCATCGCCGAGGCGGCATACGCGCCGTCGCGGATCCAGGACACCGTCCACTCGCCGGGCGGCAGGCTCGCGAGCACCGCGCCGTGACCGCGATGCGCAACCCTGGCGGGCAGCGCTGCCACCGGGCCATCGAGCGCTGCGCCGAAGCGCGTGTTGCGCACCTCAAAGTCGGACGCGAGCCACTCGCGCAAGTATGCGTGGCTCTCGCGCACCTGCGCCATCGCCAGCATCGCGGCGCTCTGGCGCACGAGCGTCTCGTCCTCGGTCGTGAGCGCGCTCGGGAGCGTGAGGCCCGACTGAAACACGTTCCACCCCGATATTTCCGCCGAAACGACGTCCTTCGGACCACGGCCGCCGACCCACGCCGCGACCTCGGCCGCGAGCATCGGCCCCGCGAACGGATCCCCGTGATGCGCGAACACCACCCCACCCCACGCCTCACCGCCGGCCGCGACGTCACCGAGCGCGAGCTGAAATCCGGTGATGGTGCCGTCGTGAGTGGGCGCCTCGCCATTCAAGTCGGCGAGGTCGAGCGCCCCACCCTTGCCGACGCGCTCGTAGAGGTTCTGGTCTACGGGCGCGGCAGCGTACGAGGCCGCGTGATGCGCGACCTGGCCGAGCGGGTGAGCCACGACGACGCCGGCGAAGCCACGCTCCGCGAGCGCTCCCGTCGACGCGAGGAAGCTCGCGGTCTCGCCGTTTTCGCCGATGTCCTGGCGCACGCCAGGTCGCCCGAACCCGAGGTGAAAGTTATGCAGCGAGAAGAGCTGAACGCTGCTCGCCGGCACCGCGCCCACGTTCTTCACGCGGGCCACCATCGCGAACGACGCGCGCTCGAGCCCCGCAGGACAATAGAAATACTGCGTCACCTCGAGGTCGCCGCGCTTCTGGATCAAGACCGCGATGCCCGTGCCGCCGCGAGCACCGGGCGCGTACGCCGCGTAGCCGCTCGCGTCGCGATCCACCGGGTCGCTCGTGAGCCACGCCTGCGCGCCGTTCGCACGGAGGCCGAAATAAGCGTCGAACGCGAGGTCGCGCGTGTGCACGCTCGCCGGCTGTCCGTTCGCCCAGACGTCATTCAGGTTCGCGTCGACGACGGGCTCCTCGGTCGCGAACAGGTGCTCGCGAAACTGCGTGACCCGGGCCTTCTCGAGATCGAGCAGGATGGCTCCGTGACCATTCGACGCAGGCAGCTCCTTCACCGTGCGCGTCACGGGCACCTCGGCCGCGGCGCGCATCGTCACGAACCCGCCGAGAGCCGCGGTCGCCGCGACCACGAGTCCGAGCGGGGCCCGACGCGCGAGCGAACCCCCGCGGCGCTGCTTGCGTGCCCATGCTGACGGAAGCACGTCGCTCGAGGAGTGGTCACCCAACCTCGGGCCGCCCAACCGCTGGCCGCCCCAATGACCGCACTGCGTGTGCCGTTGCATCCTCGCGCTCCACCTCTCGCAGACACGGCCCTCCCGTGTCGCGCCCGTGACCATGCCGCCATGGTCGGCGAAAATCGTGCCCGTCGCGAGGAGGCGTGCTATCGCGTGCGCACGTCCGAGTCCAGGCCGACGCTCACGCCTACCGGCGACCGAGGTCGCGCCTACTTGTCGAAGAAATCCATGGCTCCCATCCACTCCCTGATCGCGTTCTCGCTCGTGCTCGCCGCCGCGTGCGGCTCCGACCCGCAGCCGCCGCCGGAGACTCCGATCGACGTCGACAAGACCGGCGACATCGACGCCAACACGAAGAAGCGCGGCAAGGGTGACCAGAAGGACGACGGCTCCACCGCCAACGTGAAGGTCGACGAGCGGATCCGCAAGATGTGCGCGCTCCCCGAGGCGCATTTCGACTTCGACTCGGCGGCGGTCGGCGCGAGCGCCAAGTCAATGCTCGACGCCCTCGCGAGCTGCTTTCTGGGCGGCCCCGCGAAGGACAGCAACATGCTGGTCGTCGGCCACGCGGATCCGCGCGGCGAGACCGAGTACAACTTCGCCCTGGGCCAGCGGCGCGCGGGCACGGTCGCGGGCTACCTGCTGAAGGCCGGCCTCGGTGATGCGCGCGTGTCGACGAGCTCACGCGGTGAGCTCGAGGCGACCGGTGGCGACGAGGCGGGATGGGCACGCGACCGGCGCGTCGAGATCCTCCTCGCCGAGTGAGTCGATGACGTCGGTCTCGTTCGCTCTCGCTTCCGGCGCCGCGGGCGAGACCGCCAGTGTTCCGGTCGGCGTCGCCTCGGGCGACAGGGCGGCCGTCGCGCTCGACCCGATCTCCCTCGCGACGGGCAGCTCGGGCGTCGTGTTCGTCGTGCTCTCTGCGCTCGTTGTCGCCGCGGTGCTCGTGTGGTTCATCGCCGTCCTGAAGCTGCTGCAACTTCGCCGCTGGGCGCGAGCTCAGGATCGCTTCGAGGAAGACGCCGCCGCGGCCGAGCACGGCGACACGCTCGTGGAGATCGCTCGCCATCACGGTGATGCCCCGGGTGCGCGCATCGTCGCGGCCCTCCACCGCCGACGAAACGTTCCGCACGCGCTCGAGGGCGTGGCCAAGCGCGCGGTCGTCGAAGAACAGAAGCGCGCGCAGAGCCTCATGGCGGCACTCGCCTCCATCGGCTCGGCCGCACCGTTCGTGGACTTGTTCGGCACCGTCTGGGGGATCATGGACGCGTTCCTCCGGATCGGCCGCGAGAAGAGCGCCTCGCTCCCCGTCGTGGCGCCGGCGATCGGCGAGGCGCTCATCGCGACCGCGGTCGGCCTCTTCGCGGCGATCCCCGCGGTCATCGTCTTCAACGCGCTCAACAAACGCATCGACGATCTGCTCAGCGCCGTCGAGGCATCGGCCACCGGTTGGCTCGCGCTCGTCGCCGAAGGGGCCCCGGCGCGCCCGAGCGCGCAGCCCCTCGCGCTCGACGCCTCGATGCCGAGCGCGCGTTTCGTCGTTCCCGTCGGTCAGACCCGCGTCGGCATGGGTCCCGCGGCGCCGCACGTCGAAGCCACGGGCGCGGCTCCCCACGAAGCCACAACGCGTCGCGCAGGCGGGCCGCCGCCGCTGCCGCGCGGATAGGAGTGAGTTGCGATGGGCATGTCGCTCGGCAATCGCCGCCGCTCGGGCGGGTTCTCCGAGATCAACGTGACGCCCTTCGTGGACGTCATGCTCGTGCTGCTGGTCGTGTTCATGGTGACCGCTCCGCTCATCACCTCGGGCCTGCGCGTCGAGCTTCCGCACGTCCGCGCGCAGTCGGCGGCGCCGGCGAGCGACACCAAGCTCGTCGTCAGCGTGACCCGCGACGAGAAGATCCTCTTCGGCGAAGTGGACGTGACGAGCGAGGTCGAGACCGTGCTCAAGAGCAGCCCGCGCATCCAGAAGGAGCGGGAGCTCTACATTCGCGCAGACAAGAACGCGCGCTATGGCGCAGTAGCCCGTGTGGTCGCGGCCGCACGCGCTGCGGGCGTCGAGGCGCTCAACCTCCTCGTCGAGCCCGAGGTCGAAGAGGTCGAGTGACATGGGCGCCCTCGTGCCTCGCTTCGCCCTATCCCCGTCCGACCCGCTCGCGCGCAACTTTCGCCCGCTCGAGGTCGTGGTCGCCGCCCTCTCTGCCGCGCCGATCCCGTTCTTCGCCGCGCTGCTGCTCACGGTGCCCGCCGGCGAGCGCGCCGAGCTCGCCGAGATTCAGCACGCCGCGCTCGTGCCCATGCGCGTGACGCCCGTGCTCGATCTCGACTCGCCGCTCTTGAAGCTCGGAGGCAAGCGCGGCGGCAAGAAGGTGCGCGTGAAGATGCCGACGGCGTGGCTCGCGCCTCCGCCTCCGCGACAAGAGGTGGAGCCGCGAGCGAGCGCGCCGAGCACCAAGGCCCGTGACGCAGCGAGCGCGATCCCGACCTCGACCGCAACGGCCGCGCCTTCCTCGCCGCCACCCGAAGCGAGCGCGACCGCTCTGCCCGAAAGCTCGGCGTCGCTACCCTCCGGGGACGGAACCGGCGGCACCCTGGATCCCAAAGCGCCGGGCGGCGAAGGCAGCCCCGAGGGCGTTAAAGAAGGCACCGAGACCGATCCGCTCAAGGTCCGAGCCGCGTCCCTCTACTATGCGAAAGTGAGCGGCTGGTTCCGCAGTAAATACCACGCAAACTGCGAAGGGCTCGACGAAGCCCAGCGCAAGACGACGCGCGCCACAGCCTCGGTGCAGGTCGCCGACGACGGCACCGTGCTCGGCTTTTCGCTCGCGCGCAGCGGCCATGATGCAGTCGACTCCGCCGCCGAGGGCGCGATGGGGATCGCCGCCGGCCAGCAAATCCCACCGCCGCCCGAGAACTACCCCGAGCTGCGTCGGAATTCCTTCAGCGTGACGTTCGTCTGTTCCAAATGACACTCCCTTCGATCCTCCAGAAGGCTTCGATCCTCCAGAAGGCTTCGATCCTCCAGAAGGCTTCGATCCTCCAGAAGGCTTCGATCCTCCAGAAGGCTTCGATCCTCCAGAAGGCTTCGATCATCCAGAAGGCTTCGATCATCCAGAAGGCACGACGCCATCGGTCCCTCGCCTGGCGCATCACCGCCGCGTGCGCGCTCGCGGTCCTGTCGCTCGCGGCTCCCACCAACGCCAGCGACGACGACGAAGCCGCGCCCGCGCTGCGCCCCGAGGACATCCTCGCCAACATCGTCGTCGCGCCCAGCGCCACCGGCTCCGGCCGCGTGCTGCCGAAGATCGCGGTGTTTCCCACCTTGGCGAGCAACCTCGAGGACGTGACCTTGCGCAACGTCGTGCGCCGCGATCTCGAGCTGTGCGGAGAGTTCGAGGTGCTCGCCGACAGCGCCGCGCCGGACGGGCTCTACCTCTCGGACACGCCCGTCGACCTCGACGCGTGGAAGAAGGTCGGCGCCGAGGCCATCGTCAAAATCGCCGGCAAGACGCTCGCGAACGGAAACGTTGAGCTCACGGGCGCCGCGTACCTCATCGACTCGGGCAAGGCTCCCGTGTTCGAGGACCGCAGCGAGGTCACCGCCGACCAGGTGCGCGTCGAGTCGCACCGCGTCGCCGACAAGCTCATTGGCGCGCTCACCGGAACCGACGGCGGCTTCTCGAGCCAGATGGCCTTCGTGTTCGGCCACGGCAAGGCGCGCCGCGCCTACGTCATCGACAGCGACGGCCACGACCCGCACCCGGTCTCGCCGCCCGACCAGCTCGCGCTCAGCCCGGCCTTCGGACCGAACCACGAACTCTTCTGGACGGCGAGCGTCGGCAAGGGGCGCTTTCGGCTGTTTCGCGGAGGTCAAGCCGCGCCCATCGCGCTCGTGCCCGGCGGCTCGGTGTACGGCGTCGCGTTCTCGCGCAACGCGGACAAGGTCGCGTTGTCGATCGCGGTAGGCGCCACGATCAAGGTCTTCCACGGGCCGGACCTCGAGCACCTCTCGGTATTCTCGCCGGTCGAGCTCGCGTTGCATCCCGCCTGGTCGCCCAACGACAAGCTCGCCTTCTCGGGCGCGGGCAAGTGGGCTCAGCGGATCTTCGTCGGCGACAAGCCGATCTCCCCGGCCGGTCTGCACGCGTCCGCGCCAGTGTTCTGCCGCCACCCCGACGGTGTGCGGGCGGTTTATGCCGTCGGCGCGGGCAAGAACACCGACCTCGTCGCGACCGGCGAGACCGGCGGCGGCACCGTTCGCTTGACCGCGAGCCAGGGCTCGAACGGCTACCCCGCGTGCAGCCCCGATGGACGCCTCGTCGCGTTCTTCTCGACGCGCACGAGCGGCGATGGCCCGGGCCTCTACGTCATGCGCCTCGACGGTTCGCGTCCAAGGCGGGTCTCGCCGCTCGTCGGAGACTCGCTGCGTTGGGCCCGACTGCCGGCGGGTCGCGTCGCCCGCCTCCCCGAAGCGGACTAGTCCCCGATCAATTGGCCTTACGACGCCTCGCCGGCCGCGCTGCGCCGCCGCGCCGTGACGCGGACCTGCCTGCGCTCGCCGAGGCGCACGAGCCCGGCCGGATCCAGCACGAGGCCCACGCGGCCGTCGGGCAAAATGGCGCAGCCCGAGAACCCGGGCGTCTCGCCGATGCCGTCGCCGAGGCTCTTGATGACGACCTGTTGCTGGCCAAGCACGGTGTCGATGGGCAGCGCGATCTTTCGATCGTCGACCTCGATGATCACGTTCAGCCGCCGCGACACATCCGCTTGGGTGAGCCCGAGGACCGAGTCGAGGTGAAGCACCGGCACGACCTGGCCTTGCAGCATGATCACCTCGCCCGCGCCCATCACGGTGCTGGTGTTCTGTTCCGGAACGAGGCTCGACACCGCCTGCACGGGGATGATGAAGCGCTCGCCCGCGACCTGGACGAGCATGCCGTCGATCACCGCGAGCGTGAGCGGCAGCCGCATCGAGAAGCAGCTCCCGCGTCCGGGCTCGGACGTGATCTCGAGGGTGCCGCCCATCGCGTCGATCTGGCGCTTGACGACGTCCATGCC
>SYFR01000281.1 GCA_005800325.1 Myxococcales bacterium
AGCGGCACCGGCAAGGAGCGCGTCGCCCGCGCGCTGCACCAGGCGAGCGACCGTGCGAGCGGCGCCTTCTGCGTCATCAACTGCGGAGCGTTGCCCGAGGCTCTCATGGAGAGCGAGCTCTTCGGCCACGAGAGAGGCGCGTTCACCGGCGCCTCGAGCGCCACTATCGGACTCTTTCGCCGAGCCGCCGGCGGCACGTTGTTGCTGGACGAGGTCGGCGAGCTGCCGCTGCCGCTGCAGGTCAAGCTCCTGCGCGTGCTCCAGGAGCGCACCGTGCGACCCGTCGGCGGCACGACCGAGGTGCCGATCGACGTCCGTTTGCTTGCGGCGACCAACCGCGACGTGGAGCTCGACGTCGCCGCCGGCACGTTCCGGAAGGACCTCTATTATCGGCTCAACGTGATTCGCATCGAGCTCCCGCCGCTGCGTGAGCGAGCGGGTGAGGCTCGGCGCCTCGCGCAGCAGATGCTGGTGCGCTTTGCTGCCGAGCTGAACAAGGACGTCCGCTCGATCACCGCGCCGGCGCTGCGCGCGCTCGACTGCCACGATTTTCCGGGGAACGTCCGCGAGCTCGAGAACATCATGGAGCGCGCCGTGGCGCTCGCCGCGGGCCCCACGATCGACCTCGACCTCTTGCCCGACGACCTGGTCGATCGCTACACGCCCGCGGTCCCAGCTTCGCTCGTGCTGCCCGCGGAGGGCTGCCAGCTCGACCAGGTCATCGAGCGCACCGAGAGGCACCTCATCGGGCAGGCGCTCGAGCGCGCCGGGGGCGTGCGCACGGCCGCGGCGAAGCTCCTCGGGGTCACGTTCCGCTCGCTCCGCTACCGGCTCGCGAAGCTCGGGATGGACAACGACGACGCCCAAGGCGAGCTGGAGACGGAGATCGAGGTGCCGGACGACGACGGCGCCAGCTGACGGCCCGAACGCCGCCGGTCGAGTAAGCGTTCGCCTGTTCTTTGCATGCGTCGGGCGGTATCTTGTCGCTCGCCCCCCGAACGAGGTGCTTCGCCGTGCTGCCTCATCGCCTCGCACCGCTGCCAACTTGGCGTCGTCCCGGCTCCACGCGCGTGCGCGCTTCCCAGCGCGGCTTCACGCTCGTCGAGCTGCTCGCCGTAATCGCCATCGTCGGCGTGCTCGCGGCGCTCGCCGTGGCCGGCTACCAGCGGATCATCGACCGTAGCAAGGACGAGGACACGAAGCAGTCCCTGCTCGGCGTCGCGACGGCGGTGAACGCCTATTACGCGCGCACACAGGGGTACCTGAACTGTTCGAAGGCAAACGACTCCTACTACCCGTTGAAGCCGAACGACCGGAAGCACATCTTCCGAAACGCCGGCCATTCCGAGCACGAGTGCTGGGCGTACTACGGCGTCGACATCGGTCCGACGTACATGTCGTTCACGGTCCGGGCGGGCACCGCGAGCGAGACGCCGCCGCAGCCCTTCGTCGACAAGACGCTGACGTGGCCGACGCCGACCGGCCCATGGTTCGTGCTCGTCGGCTCCACGGATCACGACAAGGACGGCAAGCTCGGCCTCCACATGGTCTCGTCGTTCGCGCCCGGCGAGGTCATGGTCGAAAACATGGGAGAGTGAGCGTCCGCCGGCTCCTGGCTGCCGCAAATGGGCAGCCAGGCGGCGCCCGAAGTGACGAAAGTTGTCAGTCTCCAAGTGCCTCCGCCCGCATGCGACGAGCCCGGCGAGTCTCCGCACGGCAGAAACCCGCCCCGAACCCCCTGCTCAATGGGCCAGCGTGCGGCCCTCAGCCACGGACGGACCGGCTGGGAAATCATGGCACGTTCTTGGCAGTAGCGCCGCGGACCCCATATCGTAGCCGTCACTCGGGCGGAGCGCCGGCCGACCGTCCGCGGTGGAACACCGCCGACGGTCACCGGCGAAAACGCACTCACCTCACCAGATGCAAGGGACCGGGAAAGCACCATGACCAAACAGTTTCGCGGCCGCGCCCGCGGCTTCACGCTCGTAGAGCTGATGATCGTCGTCGCCATCATCGGCGTGCTCGCCGCGTTGGCAATCTACGGTGTGCGACGCTACCTCGCGAGCGCCAAGACCTCCGAGGCAAAGAACACGATCGGCGCCATCTCGCGCAACGCGAACGCCGCCTACGAGCGGGAGAACGCCCCGTCCGAGACGCTCAGTGAAGGCGCCGTGTCCGCGCAGGCCGCCCACGCGCTCTGCACCTCGGCAACAACCGTCCCGGCAACCGTTCCGAAGGGCACCAAATACCAACCCAAGACGGCCGAGGGCACGGACTACGACGCGGCCTCCCAAACCGCGGGCTGGAAGTGCCTGAAGTTCGTCATGAGCCAGCCGCACTATTACCAATACTCGTATACCAAGGATGGCGCCGTGGCCAGCAGCAATCCGGCCGTGTGCAAGACGGGCTGCTACGAGGCCGCGGCGAAGGGCGACCTCGACGCCGACGGCGCGACCTACGGCGTGTTTGCGGTCACCGGCGAGATCAGCGCGACCGGCTCGCTCAAGAAGTCCTCGCAGGTGTACATCGAGAACGAATACGAGTGACCGCTAGCGCGCGCTGAACGCTGATTGCCGCCCCTGACTCGCCTCCCACCCGAGCGCCATGTGCCGTTCTCGCCGTGACCGCGGCTTCACGCTCGTCGAGCTGCTCGCCGTCGTGGCGATCATCGGCGTGCTCGCGGTCTTGGCGGTGGCCGGCTTTCGCAAGTACATGAACTCGGCACGGACCGGCGATGCCAAGTCCATCATCGCCGGGATCCGCGTCGCCGAAGAGTCCTACCGCGCCGAGACCCTTTCCTATTTGAGCTGTTCGACGACGCTCGAACAGTATTACCCTGCAACGAAGCCCGACGGAAAGAAGCGCCACTGGGTGCAGAAGACGCACGCTAGATTCGACGACTGGATGACGCTCAATGTCGTCACGGATTCGCCGACCGCGTTCGTCTTCGCGGTGAACGCGGGTGGCCCCGGAACGGCGCCGCCCGCTCCGAGCACGAGCTCCAAACCGACTTGGCCAAGCCCCACAACCGAGCCGTGGTACGTAATCCAAGCGGCGGGGGACAGTGACCAGGACGGCAAGACCTTTGCCCTTCTCGTTTCCTCGTCGTTCAATGGAGAAATCTACGTCGAAAACGACGCCGAATGACCTCGAGAGAGGTCGGCACACGCATCGTTCTTCGCGTCGTGTGTGGTGAACGGCTAGTACGACACCAACAAGCATGGCCGTCATCCGTACCGCTTCAAGACCGTACGGGCCCGGCAGAACAACCCAAAAGACCCAAACCCTGCAAACATCAATCGCCGTCGGGCTCGCCCTCGCAGGCCACCGGCATCGCGGAGCGACTCAAATGAAACTCACTAGCAAACAACGCGGCTTCACCCTGGTGGAGCTAATGATCGTCGTGGCCATTATCGGTGTCCTCGCGGCGCTCGCCATCTACGGCGTGCGACGCTACCTCGCGAGCGCCAAGACCTCCGAGGCAAAGAACACCATCGGCGCCATCTCGCGCAACGCGAACGCGGCCTACGAGCGCGAAAACGCGCCGTCAGAGGTCCTGGCCGAAGGCGCCGTGTCCGCGCAGGCCGCCCACTCGCTCTGCACGTCGGGCTCGGCCATTCCGGCAGCCGTCCCGAAGGGCACCAAATACCAGCCCAAGACCGCAGAGGGCACGGACTACGACGCGACCTCCCAAACCGCGGGCTGGAAGTGCCTGAAGTTCAGCCTCTCGGAGCCGCACTATTACCAATACTCCTATACCAAGGATGGGGCCGTCGCCAGCAGCAATCCTGCCGTGTGCAAGACGGGCTGCTACGAGGCGGCGGCGAAGGGAGATCTCGACGCCGACGGCGCGACTTACGGCATCTTTGCGGTCACCGGCGAGGTCAGCACCACGGGCTCGCTCAAGAAGGCATCGCAGGTCTACATCGAGAACGAGTACGAGTGAGCCGCTGAGGCACTCGCACGGCTGCGGCCCGCCCCCGAGAGGAGTGCGGGCCGTTCGCTTTTTGTGGGGCAACGAGGCACCATTTGCGGCGAAACCAACGGCCGGCAACGCTAAGCTCGCGTGGCCTTGGCTCGCAAATGGAGCGCCGGAGACGTAGCCGCGGCCGTCCTGATTGGCGGCAGCCTATTCACGATTGCGGTGCCGACCTTCGTCCGCAACCTGAGCTTCTCGAAGCTGAGTGAGCCGCTCGACGGGCTCGATCACCTCGTGACGAGCTCGCTCGCTTACGCCGAGGCGCGGCCGCACGAGCTCTCGTTTCCGCCGTCTGCGCCGCTCACGCCCGCCGCGGTCCCTCGCGGCGTCACGGAGAGCGACCCCGAAGGGGCGTGGGAGCATCTCACCTGGCGGTCGCTCGGGTTTCGCTTCGAGACGCCGCACGCGTTTGCATTTCGGTACGACAGCGGAGTCGATGCCGAGAGCGGCGCGGCGCGCTTCGTCGCCTCGGCGCACGGCGATCTCGACGGCGACGACGTGCTCTCGAAATTCGAGGTGCGCGGTGAGCGCCGCGCGAACGGAGCCGCGCGGGTCGTGCCGGGGATGTTCGTGGATCGGGAGGTCGAGTGAAGCGGCCGATCGTGCGCCAGGGCGCAGGCGTCGTCGCGCTCATCGCGGTCGCGTCGCTCCTCGTCGGCGCGGTCCGCGCCGAGCTCTGCCGCGTGCACCACTCCGTGAGCGAGAAGAGCGACGCCTACCTCCTTCCGCCTCCGAGCGTGATGAACGTCCTGTCGCTCGGCTACCGGTCAGCGACGGCGGACGTGCTCTGGGCCCACGTGCTCGTCGCACAGGGGTTGCATCTCGTCGAGCGGCGCCGCTTCGACAATTTGTCGCGCCTCTACGACACCATCAACGAGCTCGATCCGACGTGGCGCACGCCGTATCTCCTCGTCGACGCGCTCATGACGCTCCAGTCCGTGGCAGTCACCATCGACGAGGTCAAGAAGACCCGCGAAGTGCTCGAGCGCGGCGTTAAACACCGCCCCTTCGACGTCGAGATCTGGATGAACCTCGGGCAGTTCGTGGGCTTCGTCGCGCCGAGCAGCTACTTCGACGATCTACCGGAGCTCATTCCAGCTTGGCGGCGCGAGGGCGCGGCGTACCTCGCCAAGGCCGGCGAGATCGGCGGCGACGAGGAGAACGCCGGCTGGCAGGCGCTTGGCGGCGCGTCGCTACTTGCCAATGCGGGCGAACGGGATGCTGCGATTCGTTTTCTCGAGCGCAGCTATGCCGTGACCGAAAATCCCGACCTGAAGAAGGACATCGAGGGGCGACTGCGGAAGCTCGCCGGCGAGAAAGCCGCTGCCCGCTCGCTGGCCCGCGCCGCGACGTTCGACAAGCTGCGCGCCGAGGAGCTGCCGTGGGCCACGGACACGACGATGCTGCTGCTCGGGCCGAGGCCGCAGCCACGGCGCTGCGCTGGCCCGGGGCGTGACGAGGTCGACTGCGCCACGAGCTGGCGCGACTTCGCCGCGCGCGCTTCGAAAGGCGACGAGGGCATCGAGTAGCCGCTCACGAGCAGCGCTCTCGCATCCGGCCCGAGCGACCGCGCTACGCGAGCAACCCGGTCAGTCGTCGTCCTTCTTCTTCTTTTTCTTTTTCTTCTCGCCGTCGTCCGACGCCGCGCCCTTCTCGGTGTCGAACTTGACGGTTACGGTGGCGGTCTTTCCGGCCGCCACGCTCGCGCTGCGGGTCTGCACGCCGAAATCCTTGTGCTTGAAGACGACGGTGTGCGAGCCGGCCGAGACCTTGACGCCAGAGATCGGTGTCGAGCCCTGTGGCTTTCCGTCGATGAGCACGTTCGAGGGCGGACGCGAGTTCGCGTTAATGAAACCGAAGGCGGCCCCGCCCGCATCCGGCGGCGGTGCGGCGGTTCCGGTGTCCGCCGTCGTCGGCGCCGCGGCCACCTCGACAGCGCCCTTCTCCAGCTCGATGCGCACGCTCTGCTTCGCGACGCCCCCATCGAATTTGACCGGGAGCTCGAACGGCTTGTGGTCCTTCAACGTCGCGACGACCTTGAAAGATTTCGTCGTGTCGAGCTTGCGGATGAGCTTGTCGCCGAAGAACGTGAGCGACTCGGTCGAGCCGCCCTCTTGCACGAGCTTCACGGTCGCGCCACGCGAAGCGAGCTCGAACGTGACCTCCACGGTCTTGAGCGGAAGCTTCA
The DNA here is from genome assembly GCA_005800325.1 of Myxococcales bacterium. Lineage (GTDB taxonomy): Bacteria > Myxococcota_A > Polyangia > Polyangiales > Polyangiaceae > SYFR01. Next base: position 6,168 of record SYFR01000281.1, read on the forward strand.
CGTCGTCGAGGGTGAGGGTCTTTCCGGCCTCGAGCTGCACCGTCTTGTCGAGCTTGCCGTAGCCGTCGCCGGTGGTCTCGAAGCGGAGCTTCAGCTCGCCCGGAGCGAGCTCCTTGAGCTCGAGCGGCAGCGTGCCCTTGTCGACGCCTCCGACGAACACCTTGACCGTTTCGGTCATGCTCGTGCGCAGCGACAATGAGGCCATCGCGGCGACGGGCGCGCCCGAGGGCGTGGTGGTCGGCGCCGTGGGCGTGGGCGCGGTGTCGGGGCTCGTGCCGAGGCTGATGACGACCTCGCTGTCGGAACCGCCCTTGACCTCGAGCTTCGAGAGCCCAGCGAGCAGCGCCGCCGCGACGCGTACTTCCCGCGCGCCTGGCTCGAGCTCGAGCCGGCACGGGGTGAACTCGCACTTCTTCTGACCGTCGACGAAGATGTCTGCCTTTTCGACGGGTGCGCCGTTGTGCGTGACGCGGATCGTCACCGTGCCCGTCGCGCTCGCGCGGAGGTAGAGGAAGCCGGCTGCACCCACAACCATGACGAGCACCGCCGCGAGGATCGCGATGACCCGGCTCGCGCCGTTCGCCTTGGGCGCTGGCACGCTCGGCGCGTAGGCCGGTGCCGCCGACTGGATCGGCAGCGAAGCGTAACCTGCCGCGGGCGAGAGATCGCGGGGGACGGGCGCGGGCGCCGGGATCTTCGGCATGCCGGCCATCGGGTCGTAGTACGGGCCGATCTGCGGCGCATAACCGCTTGCGGGAGCCGGCTGCTGCCAGCTCTCCATCGGCGGGGGCGCCGCCGGGTAGCCGTGAGCCACGGCGGGCGGCGGCACGGACGCACTGCGCCCGGAGCCGGCGAGCAGCGCCGCGGCCATCCCGACGCTGCGCTTCGCTGTGTCGTCGGCGCCAGCAGAATGGTCACCGCCCCCGAGCCCGGCGAAGAGATCATCCGCGATCTCTTTGCCAAACACGCTCGTCGACTCTTCGTGGTCGTCCCAGTCGAGGTCGGCGCTCGGCGCACCGGGGAGATAGGACTCCGGCGGCGCCGGCTCTGCGGCCGCCGGAGCCAGCTCGCTCGGGAGCGCGGGGGGCGCTGGCACGAAGCCGCTCTCGAGGGCAAGCGTGCCCTCTTCGGGCTCGTCGAGTGTCGGGTGCGACGCCGCGGCAGGTACGTCGAAGGCGACCGCGGCAGCATTCGCCGGCACGTCCACCTCGGGCGGCTCGGACGGGCTCGACGGCGGAGCGGAGCGCGGCGGCGGCAGCTTCGGCTTCGGCAGCGACGGCGCGGGAAGCGGCGGCGAGCTCGGTGACGCGGCCACTTCCACGGACGCCGCGGGAGCCCGCTTGCTCGGGGGCGGGGGCGGCATGAGGCGCACGGAGGGCGGACTTCCCGCGGGCACGTTCAAGCCGCCTCGCAACGTGCCGAGCGCCGCCGGAGCCGCGGGAAGCGGCAACGACGACGGCGCCGGAGGCTCGGGCGGCGGGGCCAGGACGCTCTTCTTTTTGTTGGTCAGGCCCTCGAAGACGTCGAGGTCGCTTCCCTGATCGTCGGACATGGTGCTCGCAGACTCCTGAACTGGCAGAACGATGGCTCGCCGCTTCGGTCGATCCCGTGGGGTACTTCGGGTCCGGTGGACCCAGATGGGTCGCCCGTCACGATAACGACACTTTCACCCGAAGAATAGGACAATGGCGCGGCGCGTCGGCGTCGTCAGGAGCCGGCGCACCGAACCGTGCGGTGCCGCTCACGGATCGGCGTCCTTCGCCTTCTTGAAATAGCGGATCCGCCGCGACTGCAGCGGGTACCAGATCTCGAACGGCACGACCGGGGTCGCCTCGAACATGCGGGCGCCGCCCGCCCCGGGCTTCCGAAAAAACGTGACCGCATCGCCCGCCGCCGGCAGGCGACGCGCCGCCAAGGTGAGGCTCGTGTCGCCCCCGAGCGCGAGCTCGAGCGGCTCCGCGAACGCGATCGAGGAGCCCACGCCGACGCTCGCGAGCACGCGGGCGAGCTCTGCTGCGGGCACGGCGGCTGCTGGGTCCGCGAGCTCGACGTACACCAGCATGCCCGACTCGTCCTCGACGCCCGAGGCCGCGCGCACCCGCTCGTCCGCCGTGCCCGTCGCGAGCCGCAGCGCCCCCTCGACCGGAGCGTCGGGGCCGACGAAGAAGGCGCCCGTCGAGTACCAGAGCGAGGTGCCGCCGGCAGCGCTGGGCGCGACGTTCATCGCGAGCACCACGGGGTCGTTCGAGCGTGGCTGGGCCGCGGCCGCCTCGCTCGGCGCGGCAGTCGTCACCGCGGTCGCGGGCGGGACCGGCGCCGGAGCGCGCAGCGCGAGCATGCGCGGATCGACCCGCAACACGCGCAGCCTCTGCCCCTTTTCGAGCGGGAGCTCCGTGAGCGCGAGCGCATACGGGAAGCCGTGCTGCGGCAGCCCCTTCACCTGCCAGGTGCCGTCGCCTTCGCGCGCGCCGGCCGCACCGCGCACGGGGATCGGACTCCCGGGCAGCACGTGCCTCACCGTGAGGTAGAAGAAGTCGCGTCCCTCGCGCCGGATGTAGCGCGGAAAATTCATGAGCCCCATGCCGCGAATGAGGCGCCGCGCGCGGAACTTCCAGCCGTCCATGTCGTTCACGTCGCCCTCCCGCTCGGCGTCGGGATCGAGCGGCCGCCCGAGCTCCGGCAGCTCGCTCTCCGGTGCGACGCGATAGAACTCGAGCCCGCTGTGCCCGGCGTTCATGTCGAGCGCGATACCGTAGCTGCAGCGCGTTTGCAGCATGGCTTGCGCCAGGGCCTCGGGCGAGAGATCCGCGCCGTAGAAGTAGGCCACGAACGACTCCTTCGTGAGGCAAATCCCGGTGCGAACGGTGTGGGTCTTTTCTTCCCAGTCGGACGGGGTGCCGCCCCACCACGTGCGGCGGTACGGATTGAAGCGCCCGTCGAGGACGAGCGGCGTCATGTTCTGGCGGTACGAGACGATGTCGGGCGATACCCGCGGATCTTCGGGCCAGGTGCCGAAGTGCGTGGAGCCGTCCGTCGTCTGGACGACCGTAGCGCCGTACGGCTTCGGCGGCAGGTAGAGCACGCCGTCGCCCATCATGCCGAACTCCCCGTGGAGCGCCTGAAATCCCGCGTTCATCGCCGCGGCCACGCGCCGCATGACGCTCGGCTCGCGCGGGATGAGGCCCGGACCGGTGGCGCCGGTCGCGCTCTTCGGCTCGGCGACGCCCGCCATCATGTTGAGCTGCACGAGCCGCGGATCCCACAAGACGGCGTAGACGCGCGTCGCCTTGCGCGTCCGATCGGCGCGGATGAAGGTCGTGACGAACGTGGGCGGGAGACCGGGCAAGCTCGCGATGAACGGGTCGTCGCTCTTGGCCTGCCACGCTCCCTCTCCCGGCAGCGGCGGCGTGACCCACGGCTCGAGCGGCGGCGGTGGAAAGCCGATGTCCGGATCCACGGGGACCGCACGCTCGCCGGCCTCGAGCGACTGCGTGCCGAGCTCCTCGGCGATCCCCTCGGCGCCGGTGTCCCCGGTGAGCTCCTCCTTGCGGCGCAGGACGACATCGAGCAGCGAGAAGGCGACTGCCTTGACGTATTGCATCGCCTCGTCGCCGATTTCTGCGCGAACGCGATCCACGCCCCAGGTGGTGAGGTTGCCCGGCGCGGGCTCGGGCTGTGATTCGACGGCGAGCCACGGCGGGCACTCGAGCGGTCGGTCGAGCGCGATCTCGGCGGTGCGGCCGTCCGCGAGGATGCGAAGGACGCCGGCACTCATCGCGACGCTCAAGTCGGCGGGGACCGACGCGATGCGATACGTCGCGCGCCGCAATCCATCGAGCCTTCCCGTGTCTTGCAACCGCGTCAGCGCCGCCTGCAGGCGCGCGCGCCGCGACCACCCCGCGCGCCCGCTCGCAGGCTCGCCCGCCAAGTCGACGAGACGCACGGCCGAGCCGAGCCCCTCGGTTTGTTCGGCGTAGGCGAACGCCCCACCGTTGCCGACGGGCCGCAGCTCGTCGACGGCGCTCGTCTCCGTCACGTTGTAGGTGCGACCGACCGCGAGCAGCGCACCCTCGGGAGAGAGGCGTGCCGCGCCGAGGTAAATGTCGAACGGCTCCTCTCTCGCCGGTCGCGCGCGAACGACGAAGGGCACGCTGCGACCGAGCGAGCGCCACACGGAGAAGGGCGGAGTGTCGAGCCAGAGGATACCGCCGGGATCGGCCTCGAGCCCACGGTCGGCGAGCGCGCGCACCACGCCCACGTCACGATCGGCTCCGCGCGAGGCTGTCCCGCGACGGGCCACCGCTGCCCACGCGATCGCTGCGGCGACCACGACGACGGCGAGCCGTGACGCACGCGCCGCGGTCACTTCAGGATCGTCTCGCAGCCGAGCACGATCGTGATCGTGTTGCCCTCTTGCGCCTTGTAGAGCTCGCACGCGGGACCGTAGAGCTTGATCTGCGATTGCGCGCCGTCCGAATAGTCCCAGCCGTCGACGTGGGACGGATCCTTGAAGACTTGCTTCGGGCCGTCGCCGGTCTCGATGGTGACGTTCACGAGGTTCGGATCGATGTCCTCGCCTTCGGGCATGTCGAAGATGCAGTCGGAGACGACGCCCGCGATCTGCGACAAGACGTCCGCGAGCTCCTTCTCGAAGTCGGCGGTGCCGATCTGGTAGTGGCAGTTGCCCGCGGCGGGCGAGCACGCGGGATCTTTCGCCGTGCCGCCGTTCTGCGCGACGCGCGAGAGAAAGTCTTTGCCACCTTCGCTGCCGGGCGAGCCGATGACGAACGTCGCGACCGACGGCGTGCCGTTGAAGGCGTCGAGCGCGGTCTTCTCGATGTCGGCCTCGCTGCCGCAGAGCGTCGACATCGCGGGGAACGGAAACATCGCCGGCGTCGCCACGTTCGGCTCGCCGTCGGTGACGAGCAGGACGAACCGCTGCCCCTTCGCGGGGTAGTCGCGGACGATGTCGTAGCCGTGCTTGAGCGCGAATAGCGTCGGCGTGCCGCCGTTCGGGCTGTTCTGGTCCAGCCAAGACACGAGCGCCGGCGCGTTCTGCTGGAGGGGAGCGATCGGCACGTCGGGCGTCGTCGAGACGTCGCTGCACCCCGCGTCGGCGAGGAGCTCCGGGCAGCCGGGCGCGGCGGCGTTGAGCAAGCACAGCGCGAGCTTCGAGGAATCGAACTTGCCGGCCGGAAACGGCAAGAGGCCGATCTCCAGCGCCGGATCCGCGGCGTTGACCATCGCCTTCATCGCGAGCACCGAGCTGTGCCACTTCGAGGTGCCGCCCATGCTCGGCGGATCCTCCATGCTGCCCGATTGGTCGAACACGACGAGCAGCGCGCCCGGCACCTGGTTGCCGAAGGTCGTCTTGCCGCACTCTTCGCCGAAGCCGCTCGACGTGGTGCCGCCGACGCCGAGCGAAGCGGTCGACGACGTCGTGCCGTTCGCGCCCTGCCCCGAGCCCGAGCCCTCTTCGAGCTCGCTCTTCGAGGTCGCCGAACACGCCGCGGCCAAGCCGACGGCCAAGAAGCCGAGCCCAAGGATTCGATGAACGGTCATGAGTGCACCTTGGCCGCGCAAGATACCAGGTTCTGCGCCCGCCCGGGTCGTTCCGCGCAGGGCGCCGGCCGTGCTAGATCCGCGCGCGTATGACCGGGCGACGCATCGAGAAGGACGAGGTCTTGCGCATCGCGAAGCTCGCCCGCATCGAAGTCGACGACGCCGAGCTCGAGCGACTGGCGACAGACCTCGGCCGCATCGTCGCGTACGTCGACCAGCTCGCGGAGCTCGACGTCGGCCGGGTCTCGCCGACCGCGCACGCGAATCGCGCGGGCCTCCCGACGCGCGCCGACGAGCCTCTCCCGTCGCTCGATCGCGATGTCGTCATGGCACAAGCCCCGGCCACCGCCGACGGCGCCTTCGCGGTCCCGGCCTTCGTCGACGAGGGTTGACGATGCACGAGCTCTTGACGCGTCCCGTCCCCGAGCTCGCGAGCCTCGTCGCCCGCGGCGAAGTCTCGGCGCTCGAGCTGACCGACGCGGCGCTCGCACGGATCGACGCCTTGGACGAGAATTTCGGCGCTTTCTTGAGCGTCGCTCACGACACGGCGCGCGCTGCAGCGCGGTGCGTCGACGACATGCGCCGCCGCGGCGAGCCGCTCGGGAAGCTCTGCGGCGTGCCGCTCGCGATCAAGGACGCGCTGACGACGCGCGACCAGCCGACGACCGCGGGTTCGCGCATCCTCTGCCGCAAGCCGCAGCGCGGTGGCCGCCCGCACGATGCCTGGCAGCCGCCGTACGATGCGCACGTCGTCGACCGGCTGCGAGGTGCCGGCGCCGTGCTCGTCGGCAAGACGAACATGGACGAGCTGGCGATGGGCTCGTCGAACGAAAACAGCGGTTTTTTCCCCGCGCGCAACCCCTGGGACACCTCACGCGCGCCCGGCGGCTCGTCGGGCGGGAGCGCCGCTGCCATCGCCGCCGGCATGGTCCCGGGCGCGCTCGGCAGCGACACCGGCGGCTCG
>SYFR01000282.1 GCA_005800325.1 Myxococcales bacterium
CCTCCCGGAATGGCACCACCGCCGCCTCCCGGAATGGCACCTCCGCCGCCTCCGGGAATGGCACCCGCGCCGCCGCCGCCTCCGCCAGGGCTTGCGCCTGCGCGGGCCGACGCGGGCAAGACACTCGTGCTCTATTATCGCGGCGCGCGATACGAGGTGAAGAAGGACCGCTTCATCATCGGCCGCGGAAAACAGTCCAGCGATATGACCATCAAGGACGCGAACGTCTCGCGTCAGCACGCCATGGTCGAGTGCCTCAATGGCCAGTACTTCATGGTCGACATGGGCTCGACGAATGGCATTGAGTTCAACGGGCAGCGATTGCAGCGAAAGCCGATCGTCCACGGTGACGTGTTCTTCATCTGCGATCACGAGCTGCGCTTCGTAACGGAGTGATTGGTATTGGGGCGCTCGTGTCGCGAATCGTTGGCATCGCGGCACTAGCGCTCGGCAGAAGTGCGGCACGCGGCACCCTTGCCCTCCTCGCCGCGTGGGCGGTGATCGCGGCGACAGCGGGAAGGCGCGCCATTGCCCAGGACGCGACGCCGAATGGCATGCTTCCGCCGTGGTCCGACGCGCCGCTCGCGCCGTGGGCGAGGAGCCTACGCGTCAAGAGTGGAGAGCAATCCATCCTGGCGTCTCCGGATGCCTCAGGTGCCCGCCGTGGTACGGCAGGGGTCGCCGCGCGGCTGCCCATCTTCGGCGCGAAGGCCGGCGCCGGCTGTCGGGGCGCGTGGCTCCACGTGGGTCTCGAGGCGTGGCTCTGCGAAGACCAGGCCGAGTTTCTTGCGGCCGAGCCGCTAGCCGCCGCACAGCGCGCCGTCGCGCCGCGCCTCGACGGCTTGCCATTCCGCTACTACTTCGCGGGCACGGGCGGGTCGGTCGCCTACCGAGAGGCTGCCGACGTCGACTACGGCGAGCCGGCGATGACGCTCGAGCCCGGGTTCGCGGTCGCCATCGATCACGAGCGGATCGTGGGCGGCTTGCGTGTCGGGCTCACGCGACGAGGGCTCTGGGTGCCGATGCGCGATTTCGGCGAGGCGCACCCAAGCGATTTTCGCGGCACGGAGGTTGGACCGACGCCAGACGGGCTCGTCCCGTTCGCGTGGGTGAGCGAGGCGAGCCCCGCCCTCTACCGCGCCGTTGGCGCTTCGTTCGCGCCGACGGGAACCTCCCTCAAGCACTTGTCTCGCGTCGACGTGCTCGAACGCAAGAGCGGCTTTCTTGGCGCATTTTTGCGCATCGACGAGACGCGGTGGATCCGCGAACGGGACGTGCGGCGCCCAACGATCGCCGCGCCGCCGGCGGTGCCGGAGATCGCGAGCGGCGCGCGGTGGCTGGACGTCGAGCTCGCGACCCAGACCCTCGTCGCCTACGAGGGGACGCTCCCGGTGTTTGCAACGCTCGTGTCGACGGGCAAGGGCGACCGGCCCGGACACCCGCACGAGACTCCCAAGGGTGTGCATCGCATCTGGGTGAAGCTCGTGAGCACCACGATGGACAACCTCGAGAACGAGGCCGCCGCGAGCTACTACCGCATCGAGGATGTCCCGTACGTGCAGTTCTTTGCGAAGGGAGTCGGCTTGCACGCCGCGTTTTGGCACCGCCGCTTCGGTCATCGAAGAAGCCACGGTTGCGTCAACCTCTCTCCGCACGACGCGGCGCGCCTGTTCGAGTTCACGGGGCCGCACGTGGCGGCGGGCTGGACGGCCGCGCTGCCGAGTCGTTACGACGCAGGCGCGATCGTGCGCGTGAGGTGAGGTCGCGGGCAACGGCGAGCAGGTAGCCCCGCCGCGGCAAAGCGCGGTATCGTCCCGCGCGTCCATGGCCTCGGTGATCTCGGCAGTTCGCGATATTGGCCGGCTTCGCGAGATCTATGTCGTGCTGGTGCGGCACGGCTTCGCCGACCTCGCGCAGCGCCTCGGCTTCGGCACGCGCGCCGCAAAGAAGGGTGACGCTGGGCCGCTCGATGACGCCGCGAGCGTCCCGGAGGTCGAGGCGACGCGCGGCGAGGACGAGCGCCGTCGCATCTCGCTCGCCGAGCGTGTGCGACTCGTGGCGATGGATCTCGGTCCGTCGTTCGTGAAGCTCGGACAGATCGCGTCGACGCGGCCCGACGTGCTGCCGGCCGAGTGGATCGTCGAGCTCAAGAAGCTGCAAGACGAGGTCTCGCCGCTCTCGTTCGACGAGGTGCGCTCGGCGGTCGAGGGCTCGCTCGGCGCACCGCTCGAGGAGATCTACGAGAGCTTCGACGAGCGGCCGCTCGCTGCCGCCTCGATCGCCCAGGTGCACCGGGCAACGCTCAAGCGCGACGGCGCCCCGGTGGACGTCGTCGTGAAGGTGCAGCGTCCGCGGATCTCCGACACGGTGCAGCGCGATGTCGAGCTCTTGCACGTCCTCGCGCGCTTCGTCGAGCGCACGATCCCGGAGAGTCACATCTATCGCCCGACCGCGCTCGTCGCGCAGTTCGACACCGCGATCACGGCCGAGCTCGATTTCACGCTCGAGGCCGACAACGGCAAGCGCTTCGCCGACAATTTTGCGGGCCATCCGCACGCGCTCTTCCCGACCGTATTCAAAGAGGCGTCGAGCAAGCGCGTCCTCACGATGAGCTTCTTCGACGGGGCGAAGATCTACGAGGCGATCGAGCGCCGCGGCTTCTCGGGTCCGGCGATCGCCAAGGCGGCCACCGGGATCGTCATCAAGATGATCTTCGAGGACGGATTCTTCCACGCCGATCCTCACCCCGGAAACATCCTGTTGCTCGGCACGCCCGCGGTGCCGCGCCTCGGCTTCGTCGACCTCGGGATGGTGGGGCGACTCTCGCCCGAGATGCGCAACAAGACCGTCGACATGATGATCGCGGCGATTCGCAACGACCACGAGGCGCTCGCCGACGCGCTCTACTCCATCGGGACGCCCACGAGGAAGGTCGAGATGCGCGCGTTCCGCGCCGAGGTCAGCATGCTGGCCGACAGATACCTTGGCAAGCCGCTCGGCGAGATCGACCTGGCGCTGATGCTGCAGGACCTCGTCAAGGGCGCGACGAAGTACGGACTCGAGATCCCCGCGGACTTTCTCCTCGTCGGCAAGGCGATCATGACCATCGAGGGGATCGGCAAGGAGATCGACCCAAACCTCGACGTGTTCGAAGAGGCGCGCCCCTATTTCGTCGAGCTCTTGCGCCGTCGCTACTCGCCCGAGCGCATCGCGACCGATCTGTGGCGCGGGGCAGAGCGACTCAGCGCCGCGGCGTACGATCTCCCGCAGCAGATGCGCGAAGTGCTGGAGGATCTGCGCCTCGGCCGCCTCACCGTGCGCACGCAGGACGTCGAGCAGCGCGACGTCGTCGATCGCCTGGGCCGCCGTGTGCTCGCGGGGCTCGTCATCGCGAGCTCGTGGCTCACGGGCGCCTCGCTCGTCGTGCGCGAGGGCGAGCTGCGCGTCGTCGGTATCGCGCTCATGTTGCTCGGGGCAAGCTGGCTCTTCTGGCACGTGGCGCTGGATTTCAGGCGCCGGTGACGTCGACGTCCATGGCCCGCTCGGCGCGCGCTCTCTTCGTCCCCGCCGTCGCCACGGCGCTACTCATGGCGTGCACGCCTCCGCCGCTCGCGCCGCGGGAGCCGCCGCCGGCCGAGCCCGCGCCGCGCGTCGTCGAGCCGCCGCTCGCTCGTGGCTGGCGCTACCACCCGCCGGCCTGGGACATCCACGATCGCGTGCTCCTCGACGACGGGAGCTGGCTCTTCGTCGGTGAGCTCGGCGAGCGCTGGCTCGCGCTACCCGCCGATGCCACGGGTCGCGATCGCCACGCGGACGCTGCACACTCCTGCGCGCCCGAGGCCCTACGCCACGCCGTGCGCTGGAGCGAGGACCGGTGGCTGTTCGCCGCAGAGAGCGGGGCCGTCTACGAGGCCACGGCCCCGATGGGCCCGCTCGCATTCGTGTCGCAGGGGCCGGGGCCGATCTACGATTTTGCCGGGCGCCGGGGTGTGCTCGCCGCGCTCGATCCGTTGGGCAAGGTCTATCGCTTCGACGGCGCCATGTGGCACGCCGTAGAGCACGGCGGGGCGATTCACGAGCTCGCGGCGACAGCGAAGGGGACGCTCCTCGGGCTCACGTTTCCCGAGCAGCTCGCGACGTCGAGCGACGGTGGCGCTACCTTCGTGCCCCTCGCGGTAGCAAGGTTCGGTGCACACGCGCTCGTCGAGACGGACGACGGCGGCATCGACGTGTCCGGCATGGTGAGCGACCTTCGCCTCGCAGCGGACGGGCGCGCGTTGGGCCCCGGATCCGGCGGACCGACGAGCAGCGTGCCGGCAGGCGAGGCCACGGCGATCACGCCGCGTGCCGGACCCAGCGCCGAGGCGCTCGTCGAGGGGCGCGCTGCAATCGACGGCGCGCGGTACTTCGAGGTGCGCGCGAAGAGCGTGGCGTGCCACGGCTGCGAGGGAGCGGAGGCGCGGCGGGCTTGGTCGCTCGCCGAGGGGAGGCTCGACGGCGTACTCGACGAACGGCTCATCGCGCTCGATCCGGCCTGCGCCGACGCGAGAGTCGCCGTGCATGGCGAGGTCCACGCGGTCGCGTGTCTCACCGAGGGCGAGCCGCGCGACGTGCTCGTGTTCCGTTCGGTGGAAGGCGCGCTGCTTGAAAAATACGGTCCGCCGCTCGTGGCGTCGCGCGCCGATGGCATCGAGCTCGGCGTCGCGGGCGACGGAGCCATCGTGCTCTTCGGAGTCGCGCCGCGCGACGCACCCGGCACACGCGTCGCGATCGCACGGCTCGGCGACGGCGGGTCGCTCACGCTCGCGCGCGCCCCGGAGCTCGTCGGTGCGCCGAGCGGCGTCGCTTGGTCGAGCGACGGCCGGCGCGCGTATTTCGTCGGCGAACGCGACAAGGGCGGAGCGCTCGCGCCGTTCGTGTCGGTGGACGGGGGGCGCTCGTTCTCGGCGATCGCGCTGCGCCCGGAGAGCGATCGCGACGCCGTCTTCGTGCGCGCGTTCGGTGAGCGAGCGGCGAGCGGCGAGCGACGGATCCTGCCGGGCAACGATGGCGAGCTGGGGCTCGTCGTCGCGTCTTCGAGCCCGCGCTACGCCTTCGCGAAGCGGGACGGCACCATCGCGTCGGTCGCCGAGTGGCCGAGGCGCACGCCGCTCATCGGCTTGGGAGGCGCCGGCGATCGCCTGTTCGTCATCCACGGCGAGCTCTCCGCGAGGGGCGCGTCCATGTGGCAATCCATCGACGGCGGCCGCTCGTTTCAGCCTATCGTTGCGCCGTTCCCGATCGGTGCCGGCCGCCCCGAGTCGCTCGAGGTCGCGTGCGTGTCCGGCGCGTGCGTCGTGTCGAACCTCGCGACGCGCATCGGCTGGGACGTGCCAGCCGCCGGCCAGCCTCGCACGAACGAATCGGTGCCTCGCGTCGCGCCGGTTGCGAACATCGCAGTGCGCGTTCCCATTCGCTGCAAGCTCGACGCCCCCGGATGGCGATCGCTCGGTGATCTCAACGACGGTCGCATTCCGGCCGCAGACGAGGCGTTTCGCGGGGCGAGCGTCTGGGCGGCTTCGATCGAGGATCCGAGCACGGGCGAGGTCGTTGTCATCGACGCGGCGCGCGACACGGGTGGGCCCGACCAACTCCGGCGCCACACGCTCTTGCCTCGCTCGCGCTCCCGCGGCGACGTCGCCATCCGCACCGAAGCGCAGGCGGAGGGGTTCGTCGCGCTGAGCGCCGTGCTCGCGGGAGCGCACCGCGGCGAGCTCGAGGTCGCGGCGATCGACCTCTTCACCGGGCGCAGCGTGGCCGAGAAGCTTCGCGGTCAGGCCTCGCTCGAGGACGGGGACGTCACGGTCGGCGAGCGGAGCCACCTGCTCTCCGGATCCGCGGCCGTCGTGCCTGATGGAATCGTCGTGCGGCCGAGCACGCGTCGCGCGGAGATCTTCTTCGTGCCGTCCGCGCCGGGGGCAGAACGGGCGCACTCCCCGCTCGCCGCTCCTTCCTGGCCGCCCTCGACCCGCGTCACGCTCGACACCTTCGCGCGCACGACGGCCGTGCTCGGCGTCGGTCTATTTCTCGACGAACACGTGAGTCGGGCCGCGAGCGTCGCGCGGCTCGACGGCGACGAGCGCATCGACGTTGGGCTCGCACCCGCCTCGGGACCGCGGCGCGTCACCGTGACGCATTGGTCCTATCGGGGCGCCGAAGCCGGGGTCACCGTGAGCCTCGTGCAGCGCGATCTCCAGCGGGCCGCGAGCTACTTCGTGCCGTGGAGCGCAGCGAGCGGTGTCGGCGCGGCGATCGCGGTGCCGACCCAGCGCGCGCTCGAGACGCCGCGACCGTGCAGCGACGACGAGGTGCGCACGACGCCGCGCGTGGTCGCGCCATTCCTCGTCGGCACGCGGCATCCGGTCATCATTGACGACTTCGTCGAGGGGCTGATGACGAGCGAGGCCATCCTGCACGGCTCCCCCGACCGCCCCTGCCTGCTCGGCTACGTCGCCGACGTCGAGCGTCGCGGCGGCGCGAGGGCCTTTCTCCCGGCGTCGCTCGGCCGTTCGTGGCTGCTGCGGGTCTCGCCTCGAGCTTCGCGCGCGATCGATGTCGCCGCGATGGAGTGTGCGTTCGCTCCCGAGGTCGCCGCGCCTCCGTGGATCGCGCGGTTCGCTGCAACGGAGCGGCTGCCGTGACGCATCGAGCGGCGCCGCTTCCGCCGTCCGCGCGTTCGCTCCTCATCTTGTGGGGCGCGATGGGAACGGGCAAGAGCACCGTCGGCGCTTGCGTCGGAAGGCTCGCTCAGGCCGAGTTCACGGATCTCGATGCCGTGATCGTGGCCGAGACAAACATGTCCATTTCCGCCATAGTTCAGGGCTTCGGCGAAGCTCGCTTCCGCGCCCTCGAGCGCGCCTCGCTCGAACGCGTGCTCGACGCGGCGCCGTCCGAAAGGCGAAAGGCAGCCGCTTCGAGTGGCGGCATGCGCGTCGGCGCCACGCGGCGCGTCGTCGCACTCGGAGGCGGCACTCTGCTCGATCCCGAGCTGCGAGCGCGCGCGCTTCGGGAGAGCTTCGTCGTCGTGCTCGAGGCCGACGCCGCAACCCTCGCTGAGCGGGTGCAGGGCGGCGAGCGCCCCCTCCTCGCGGCGGACGCCTCCGCAGCTCGGATCGCGCGCCTCCTCGTCGAGCGGGCGACTGTTTATGCCGAGGGGCACGCACATGTGCCGACGGCCGGCGTGTCCGTGGCGGACGTCGCGGAGCGCGTCTGCCGGCTCTGGGTCTCCGGATAGCGCGCCGCGGCGAGGTTCTTTGCCGTGTCGTTGGCGCGTCGATACACTTACGACGAACATGAACACCCCCAAGAGGACGTGGCTCGCCGCCGCCGCAATCGCCTCCCTCGCCGTCACGACCGGCTGCACGGACAACAACGTCTCGATGTTCATTCGGCACGTCCCTGTCCCGGACCCCGAAGACGGCTGCTCGTACTCGAACGACCCGTCCGCTTCGTTTCTGATCGACGGCAAGCTCGACAAGTCGCTCGCGACCGAATATTCGCAGACCTTCCTCGTAGGCAATCAGCTCGTGCCGCGGGGCGACGCCGACACGCTTCGTCCGGAGACGTCGCGCGTCGCGATGTTTGAAGCGGAGATCACGGTGTTTCGCAACGACGGCGCCGAGCTCGCGTCGTTTAGCGTGCCGACGAGCGGTCACATCGACGAGTCGCAGGGCACGACTCCCGGCTTCGGTATCGTGGCCGTGAGCCCCGTCATCGATGCCGCGACCCTGAGCGCCCGCTCGATCCCGGGCGACGATACCTCGCCGTTTCTCGTCGACACGAGCGCGGGCGGCAGCACCGTGGTCGCGCGCGTGCAGCTCTTCGGCGAGACGCTCGGCGGCATCGCAGTCGAGACGGGCACCTACGACTGGCCTGTGTTCGTGTGCGGCGAAAACGGCGTCTCGACGTGCATCGGCACGTATCCGCCGGAGAACAAGGACGATCCGGTCCGGGCGCCTTGTCGCGTCGGTCAGGACCAGCCGCACGATTGCCGCTTCGTCGACAATTTCTCTGGCGTGTCTGGCCACTGCTTGTAAGCGTCGCTCACGGAGCCGCGGCCTCCGCCGTCGGCCCGCGGACGAGGTTCACGAGGGCCACGATCGGCAGGGCCATCACCGCCAGATCGAGCTCGGCGGCGACGAGCAGCGCCGACGTCTTCGAAGCGCCGAGCGTCTGGTGAAAGCCGCAGCTCACGCCCGCGGACATGCCGTACGCGCCGTGGAAATTGTAGCTGCGCGTTCCCCAGAACACCTTGGCCAGGACCGCTGGCTCGACGCCGAGCTCGCCGTCCGCCCGCACGGCGGCACCGACCGAGGCGACGAGCGGAAACGTCTCGTGCACGGGCAAGAGGGCCGCGGCGCCGCCGCCGAGCTCGATCGAGTCGACGGCGAACGAGCCCACCGCGAGAAATGGGCCGGCGCCGAAATCGCGCGGGCCTTGGCGCCCCAAGATCACGTCGCCGCGCAGGCCGAGAAAGAGCTCGCCGCGGTCGCTCACGTCGCCGCGCGAGCCGGTCGCCGCCACTCCGACGTCGAACGTCGCGCTCGCCTGCGGATCCGCGGCGGCGCGCGCTGCCCACGCGACCGGCATCGCCGCGCCGAGAAAGGCAAGCATGGTCGCGCTCGCACGCATATTCGAGTCGGGCGGTGAGTCTAGTCGACTGCGCCCATCGAAACGACCGCGATCTCCTCGCCGTTATGGAGCCTCCGTCCGTCCGCAGCGTGTCGCGCGATCGTGCTAGCTTCCGGCCAGATGAGCGGGCGCGCGGTCGAGATCCACGTCGCAGGGACGAGCTGCCGCGTCGTCACGACTGCCGACGAGGCCGAGCTATCGCGCCTGACACAGATGGTCGAAGAGAAGCTCGGCGCTGTCCTTCCGCCCGGCCGCGCGGTGACGAAGCAAGCCATCGTGCTCGCAGCGATCGCGCTTGCCCATGACGTCGCCGAGGCGCGCGCCCGCGCCGAGTCGCTCGCGACCGAGTCGCATGCGCTCCTGGGGCGGCTCCTTCGTCGCGTCGACGAGGCGCTCTCTGCAAGCGAGAACTTCGCGGCGGACTCTCCTGGGATGACGGAGCGTGCGGGTGCCGAGGGCGTAGCGGCCGCTCCGCTCGCCGTGGCGTCGAAGGAACGCTCACCTCGCGCGGCGCCTCCGGGAGCCGAGCTCGAGCGTCTCCGCGAAGCCGCGAGCCGAGGGGAAGCGGCCGTCCGGCGCACCGCTCAACCTTTGACGCAGCTCGACGCGGCGCGCGCCCATCGTGCCCGGCAGAGCGGAGCGCGCGAGGATCAGCCCGACGGCGAATGACTGCGCTCGACTACCTGAAGGGCGAGCTCGCGCGGCTGTCCGGGTCCGATCTGTTGCGCACCGCGCAGCCTGCGCTGCCTCCTCGGACCATCGTCGCGTGCTCGAACGACTACCTCGGGCTCGCGCGCGAGCCGCTCGATGCCACGTCCGATGAGGGCTCGGGCGCCGGCGCCTCGCGCCTCATTTGCGGCGATCATCGCGCTCACCGCGAGCTCGAGGAGGGCCTCGCGCAGTGGGTCGGGCTCGAGGCCTCGCTGCTCTTCGCGTCTGGCTACGCTGCGAACGTGGGCGCTATCTCCGCGCTCGCGACGCGCGATGACGTCGTGATCTCGGACGCCCTCAACCACGCCTCGATCATCGACGGGTGCCGCTTGAGCCGCGCCAAGGTTCACGTCACGCCGCACCGCGACCACCGAGCCATGGCTACCGCGCTCGCGCTTCCCGAGAGTCGGGCGGCGCGTCGGCGATTCGTCGTCACCGAGACGTATTTCAGCATGGACGGCGACAGCCCCGATCTCCGCGAGCTGCGCGCGCTCTGCGACGAGCGCGACGCGGCGCTCATCGTCGACGAGGCCCACGCGCTCGGGATCTTCGGGCCGAGCGGCGGCGGGCTCTGCCGCGAACAAGGCGTCGTGCCGGATCTGCTCGTCGGCACCCTCGGCAAGGCCGTAGGCATGCAGGGCGCCTTTGTCGCGGGCCCGGCCGTGCTGCGCGAGTGGCTCTGGAACCGGGCGCGCAGCTTCGTGTTTTCTACCGGTCCAAGCCCCGCCATGAGCGCCGCGACGCTCCGTCGACTGTCGCGCGTCGCGGCTGCCGACAGTGAGCGAGCCAGGTTGCACGCGCTCTCCCGTGGCGTTCGAGATGCACTCGCTGACGCAGGCGCCGTCATCGTAGAGGGCTCGCACGGACCGATCGTGCCGTGGCTCGTCGGCAGCGCGAGCGCGGCGCTCTCGCTCAGCCGCCGCTTGCTCGATCGCGGGCTCTACGTCTCGGCGATTCGCCCGCCCACGGTGCCGGAAGGCACAGCGCGCTTGCGGGTGACGTTGCATGCCGCGCTCAGCGCCGCCGACCGCGATCGCCTCGTCGAGATCCTCGGGAACGCGGCCCGCGCGCGTTGAGTCGGCGTGCGCCTGAGCCTCGTGCACGCGGCGCGTATCATGCCGCGCGGCGCCGCATTCGCACGCTTCGGCGCGGCGCGGCGTCGGCCTTCGCGCTGCTCGACGCTGCGAGCACGAGGCCTGCCATCGTGAGGCGCACGCGATCGGCGTCGACGAGCCCCATGCGATCGAGCGCCGAGAGCGCATCGAGCGTGGTCGTGCAGCTGGCGCCGATGCGCGCGGCGAGCGTCGTGAGCTCGGGGCGCTCGTCGCGCTTTCCCATGTCGAGGATGACGTGAAGGATTCGGTTCAGCGTGTGGTGGAGCATGGGGCGCACTCTGCACCAGGCACTGAATGTCTGTCCAGTTTCTGACATTCAGTTGTTGTTTGGGTGCCGCGTTGCGCGTCTCAACCTAGCGAAAACAAACGGAAATCACCCGCCTTCCGGGCGATCACGGAGCGCGAGCCGGTACAGCGCTTCGTACTGCGGGGCGGCTTCCGCCCAGCCCATGCGCTTGTTCATCGCCGTGCGCTGCATGGCGGCGAAGCGTGTCCGGTCGCGCCGCACCGCGAGCGCGCCGCCGACAGCGTCGACCAGCGCCTCGGGCGTGAGCGCGTCGAACGAGAACCCCGTGACGCCGTGCTCGACCGAGTCGGCGAGTCCTCCGACGGCTCGCACGATCGGGAGCGTCCCGTAGCGTTGGCTGTAGAGCTGGTTGAGCCCGCACGGCTCGTACCGCGACGGCATCAGGAAAAAATCCGCGCCGGCCTCGATGCGGTGCGCGAGCCCTTCGTCGTAGCCGATGAACGCGCGCACGTTCGGGGTCGTGGCCGACAGCCGCGCGAAGAACCGCTCGGCCCACGGCTCGCCCGCGCCGATGACCGCGAGCTGCACGTCGAGCGTCAAGAGCGCGGGGAGCGCCCGCGCCAGGACGTCGATCCCCTTCTGATCGACGAACCGCGCGATGCATCCGAAGAGCGGCGCGTCCGCGCGCACGGTGAGCCCGAGCTCCCGTTGAAGCGAGCGCTTGCACACGGCCTTCCCCGAGAGTGAGCTCGCGTCGTAGTTCGCGGGTAGAAACGGGTCCGTCGCCGGATCCCACAGCGTGTCATCGATGCCGTTCAGGATCCCGCTCACGGCGTCGCGTCGTTCGCTCAGCGTCTCGGAGAGCCCAGCGCCTCCCTCGACGGTCATCACCTCGGCCGCGTAGCGCGGCGACACCGTCGCGATGCGCGTGGCTGCGGCGATGCCCCCGCGAAGAAAATTGAGGTGCCGATCGCGCTCGACCCCCAAGAGCTGCGCCGCGTCGCGACCGAAGCCGAGCTCGCCTGCGCGCTCGACGCCGAACGAGCCCTGGTGCGCGAGGTTGTGGATGCTGAGCACGCTCGCCGCGGCACTGCCGTTGAGACGCATGTTGACCGGCACGAGCGCGGTCGGCCAGTCGTGCGCGTGAACGACGTGCGGCCGAAATGCGACCACATCGTCGAGCACCACCGTCGCGCGCGACAGAAACGCGAAGCGCCGCGCGTTGTCGTCGTAGCCCCTCGCCACGGCGCCGTAGATCCCGTCGCGATCGAAGAGCTCCTCGCATGCGAGGAGATACACCGGCACGCCGCCGCGCTCGAGGCGCGTCTCGAACACCGCAGCGGCGACGCTGCCTGGGCCCATCGGCACGCGCAAGGTCCCGAGCCGCACCGCCGGCGCCGCCTTCGTCGCGCGGTATCGAGGCATCACGACGCGCACGTCGTGACCACGGCGCCGAAGCTCTGCCGGGAGCGCGGCGACCACGTCCGCGAGGCCGCCGACCTTCGCGAGCGGCGCGCACTCGGAGGCCGCAAACAGCACACGAAGTCGGGCCACGCGGCCCGTATAGCGCGGATCGCGAGAGCGCGCCGAGGCAGCCTTTACAGCATCCGAAGCTCGTGCGTAGAACCCGGCCGCCATGACCCTCGAGACGTTCAAGAAGCTCCCGCTCGGCGGTGTCGATCGCCGCTCGCTGGTCGAGACGCTCGCCGCCAAGGGGGCGAGCGCCGCGCGCGACGTGCTCGCGAAGCAACGTGCGGGGCTTCGGCCCATGGGCGCGCGCATCGCGCCCGACACGGCGGTCCTCATCCTCGGCGGCTCGAACGGCATCACGCGCGCGCTCGCGGTGCAGCTGCTCTTCGGCGAGCGCGCCGCGGTCTTCGGTGTCCACTACGACAGCGAGAAGATGCAGATCGGCGTGCACCACACGGCCGCGACTCAGGCCGCGGCCGATGCCGAGGGGCTCACCTGTCGCTTCTTCAACGCGGACGCGACGCGCGAGTCGACGATCGAGGAGGTCATCGCTGCCTTGAAGGGCCGCTTTCGAGCGGTGCATTTCATCAACGGCATCGCGGCCGGCGCGACGAAGCGCTACGCGGAGCATGGTCCCGCGCAGGTGCCCGATCTCGACGTCGCTTTCGATGCGGTGCTGCAGGTCCCCGACTGCGCGCGGCCCGAGGCCTACCGAGCGCTCGGGCTCGTCGACGTCGAGGTCGCGACCGACGCCGAGATCGAGCGCACCAACAAGTTCATGGGCACCTCTTCGCTCTCGTGGGTCGAGCCCTTGGCGAAGGCCGGCCTCATCGCGGCAGGGGAGAGCGTCGTCGCGTTTTGCGACTACGACTTCGAGCCGACGGATCCCGTCTACGCCATGGGTCCGCTCGCGGGCGCGAAGGTCTTGCAGCGAGAGACGATGGCGACCATCAAGGCGCAGTACGGCGCGCGGACGGTGCGCCTCTGCTATCCGGCCATGTGCACCACGGCCATTGGCGCGATCCCCGGAGGGATCCTGATGTACGCGCTCTCCGCGCAGATCCTCAGGGAGCGCGGCGAATACCAGACGCTCGGCGAGCTCGCCGCGGCGACGATCGCGCTCTGGGCGGAGCCCGAGCCAGAGAGCGAGCTACGTCTCGATGCGGCGTATCAGGCGAGCCTGCCGGAGTTCCACCGGCGCAAGGACGTGCTCACGCCGAGCGACGTTCCCGGCTGTCTCTCCGCGCTCTTCGGCGCTTCATTCTGACCGCATCGGCACCTTCGCGGCGCCATTCGGATTCATGGTGCTAGCCACGCGCGGCGATCGCGCCGAGCGCGGCGGCACACGCCGTCTCGGTGCGCATCACGAAGTGTCCGAGCGACGTGGACACGTAGCCAAGGGCGCCGGCCTTCGTCCGCTCGGCGTCCGAGAAGCCGCCCTCGGGTCCGATCACCAGCACGACGGCCGTGCCAGAGGGGTGGTTCGCGAGGACTTCGCCTAAACGTCGCTCGGCGCCTGGCTGCAGAAGAATCCGGAGCGCCTCGCCGCGGGCGGCCTCGAGAGCGTCGCCGAGCGGCACGGGCCCGACGATCGTGGGTACGTCGCCGCGGCCGCACTGCCGAGCCGCCTCTACGGCCACGCGCTCGAGCCGCTCGCGCAAGCGCGCATGGGGTAGCCGCACGCTCCGTTCGCCGATGCCCACGATGACCCTCGTGGCTCCGAGCTCGGTCGCGTCACGCACGACGTCGTCCATCTTCGTGCCCTTGCCGATGGTCTGGATGACGGACACCGAGGTCGCGGGCACATTGGTGGCTTCGCGCGGGGGCTCGATGCGCACGCGCACGTCGGTCGAGCGCACCGCGATGATTTCGGCGTCGGCCTCGAGCCGGGAACGCGGGTCGAACACCGTGAGGCGGTCGCCGACCGTGAGGCGATGCACGCGCGCCACGTAGCGTGCGGCCGCATCGCAGAGCCGCGTCTCGCCCTCGCGCACGCCCTCGAGAGGTAGCCTGAGCAACGCGAGAACGGCCCCTTCTCCCGCGTCACTCGCTACGCCGCGCGCGTGAAACGGAGGGAGACCCAGGCGTCGGCGTCATCGCCGCGTGCCACCGTCGCGAGGTGCGCGAGCCCGACCTGTTCGAAGGCCGCGCGCACTTCTGCGGCCTGCCCCGCGAGCACGCCGCTCAGGATGAGCTCGCCATCCTGGCAGAGGCGCGCCGCAAGCGAAGGCGCCATCGCGATGAGGACATTGGCCTGAATGTTGGCGCTGACGATCGCAAACTCGCCGCGCACGTCCTCGATGGGCGTCGTGCCGATCGCGATCCGATCCAGCAGGCCGTTGCGCTCTGCGTTCTCGCGCACGACGTCGATGACCTCCGGGTCGTTGTCGATCGCGACTGCTTGCGAAGCACCAAACAGGAGCGCAATCAGCGCGAGGACCCCGCTTCCGGTGCCGACGTCGAGGACGGCGGCGCCATGCACTTTTTGGCGCAGCTCCTCGAGGCGTGCCGCGACGAGCTGCGTCGTGGCGTGCAGCCCGGTCCCGAACGCACGCCCGGGATCCATCTCCAACTTGAGCTGTCCCGCCTCGAGGAGGTGGTCCTTGACCCACGGCGGGACGACCACGATCGAGGGCGTCAGCGCAAACGGCGCAAAAAACTGCTTGTATGCGTCGCGCCACGCGTCGCCGACGATCTCACGCACGAAAAACGTGAGCTCGTGGTGCGCGTCTCGCAGCGCGATGCCGGCCTCTTCGGCTTGCTCGCGCGCGTCGAAGCTCGCGACGAGCCGCACGAGATCGTGACCGGGTCCACGTGGCGTCGTCGTGTCGTCGCGCGTCTCGACGCCGCTCGCCCCGAGCTCGAACAGCTCGAAGGCGACCTCCTCGGCCAGGTCGGCTGCGAGGTCCACCTCGACGTACGGAAAGCGTGGCTCGCTCACGTCACTCGAACACGTTGACGGTGACCGTCGCTTCGCTCGGCTGGCTCGCGACGACGGCCACGACGACGACCGCCGCCACCACGGCCGCGCTCACCGGAACCCAGAACCACGGACTCGTGAGCACGCCGCCGCCCTCCGGCACGGCAATACGCAGCGGCGACTCGACGTCTCCGCGGGTCGCCAGCGGGATGCCGTTCTCGTCCACTGCCTCGACGTAATACTCGACGAGCGGTGGCAAGACGACGCTCGCCGGGATCTCGGCCGTGAAGTTTCGCATCGCGTATTCGGCGCGCCCGAGCTTGAACTTCCCCGTCGTCCCGGCGCGGTAGTAGAGCTTCACGCGCGCGACCGCGGCCTCGGGATCGTCGATTTCGCCGGTGAGCATTGCGGTCGAGTCCTTGTCCACCTGCGCCGGCGACGTGTGCTTGATCTTGACCGCGGTGAGTGGTGTCCCGGCGCCCTCGGTCTTGAGCCCGGGCTTGCCGTCGTCGACCCACCCCTTCTTCGCCGTCACGAAGAATTCTCGAAAACGCGGCGACTCCGACTCGGGCAGCTCGAACTCGGAGTCGACGATGAGGATGCTCCGCACCGCGCCGTCGGCTTCATCGTTCTGCGCCAGCACGATGTAGTTGAAGGCGAGCAGCTTGAGGACGTCGATCTTCTCGGTCTTCGCGATGTTCGGGCGCAGCAGCGCCGCCGACAGCGTCTGAATCGACTCCTCGTAGCGCTGGTCGTCGAAGAAGTTCTGCGCCTTTTGGATCAGGGACGACACGGTCTTGCCTTGGGCCCAAGCCTCCGATGGGCAAACCTGCGCGGCGACCAGCGCGGTTGCGAAGACGAACGCCGCCCTCCACAGGACTCTCTGCCAAGCTGCCATGCGTGGCAGGCTAGCCTCCCCACCTTCGCGGGCCAAGCCTCGCGACAACACCCGCGACAGCTGCGGCGCGCCTGGGCTCGCTCGGCGTTGCGTGCGGCAGCCGCGCGCATGCTGCGGGAGCCGGTCGTCGTGCGACGCTCACTTCGCGGGCGAGACGCGATCGCCCTTCTGGAGTGGCTCGGCCGTGAGCGACCCGTTCTTGTTGTATGGGAGGAGCCGAATGGGGACGCCGGCGGCGCGATGCGCGGCGAGGTTGTTCATCACCTGCCAGTGCAAGTGCGCCATCGTGGAGTGCCCCGAGTTTCCGCACTGTCCGAGCAACTGGCCCATCCCGACGACCTCTCCGACGCGCACGCGAATCGTGCCGGGGATGAAGTGCGCGAAGAGCGAGTATTCACCGTTGCGGTGGTCGATGACGACGAAGTTTCCGTGCATCTCGTAGTTGTTGACCTGGCCGGGTTCGTTCTCGGCGACGCCGTCGACCACCGTCGCGATGACGCCTGGACCGTCCGCCACGATCGCCTGCCCGTAGGTCGGGTAGTCGGCGTTGCGCTTGCTCCGCGGGGTGTCGGCGGCGGCGATCAGGTCGACCGCGTAGGCCTGATCGTTCTTCGCGCCGTAGTGCGTGCGCGCGACTTTCCATTCGCCGTCGACGGGGAGCCGGTAGCCTCCCTGGTAGGGCGCAAATTGCTGGGCATTCGCGGTCGGCGGCGGCGCGACTGGGCCCTTGCCATTGGAACAGCCGAAGCTCGTAGCGGCGATGCTAAGAGCCAAGAATGCGTGGAGCTTCACGTGCGCCATCATAGTCGGACCGCCGCCGATCGTGCGCGATTCGCGGTGCCGAAGCGGCGGCAACGCTTCGCTGTCGACACGCAGGCGAGGTCGAATGCGGAGCGATGGTTCGTGACTTCTGGGTGAACCGTGGGCCTCAGCGCAGCTTGATCACGATGACCAGGATCCCGCCTTTGTATTTCTGGCCAGCGACGAAGAAGCGCTCGCCGGTCTTCAGCAGCGCGACGACGTTGGTGGCGTCGGCGCCGTCCTTCTTGCTGAGCGTCGCCTTGACGCGGTAACGACTCGGCTCGCGTTCCTTCGTGACGACCTCTTCGAGCGCCAGCGAGAGGATGCGCTCGTCGACGAGTGGCATCTGACCGGGGCTGCCTGGTGCCAGGCCCACGGTGCCCCGGTCGATCAGGCGATAGGTGTCGTACGCAGAGAAGGGCGGCTGCCGGAGCTGCGGCAAATCCTTCAGCTTCGCGTCGATGCCGCCGCCCGCGTTGGTCGCGTGCGCGACGATGACGTCGGCGGCGAGCGCCTGCTTGCCCGGGGCTGCCTGCAAGGGGACATGCCGGACATGTTGCAAGGGCGCACGCTGCATGGGCGCGCGCGCGACGCGAGCGAGCACGCGTTGCGAGGACTCCGCCGCAACCGCCGGCAGCGTTGCGGACACGGCGAGGAGGAGGGCGAGTAACGAGGCGGCGAATTTCATGGCTGAGTCCCGGAGTCGTCGATCCAAACGATGGCAGTGAGCGCCGCGCTGTCGGTATTGGGCATGTAGAACACCGACCCCTGACGGGCACCGAAATCGACCGACGCGATCTCCACGCCCGGGCCGCTTTCGACCGTCGCGCCCGAAGGCTCAGGTGCCACCTTCTGGCCAGAAAGTGCGGCTACCGCGGAGGCCGGCTCACTCGGCACGGCTCGCGAAATCGGGATGTCGTCCACCGGCATCCGGCCCCAGACGAAGAGACCCGCAGCGGCGGCGGCAGCGCAGGCGGCGAGCGCGAAGATGCTGCGCGAGTTCTCGTTGGCCGGCTTCGCCGAGGATGCCCGCACTCGCTCGAGCTCGGGACGCGGGACCGCAGCGGCCGAAGCGATCCTGCGGTCTTCTGCGCTTGGCGGCGCAATGCTCGAGCTTCCCTGCTGTGAGCCTGCATCGGCGTCGATGCGCGCCATGACGTCGTCGGCGACGTCGAACGCCGGCTCCGCTGCCACGGCCTCGCGCACGAGGTCGCCGAGTAGCGTCAGGCCGGCGAGCTTGCGCGACACGAGCGCATCGCGCTCGACGCGGTGCATGACTGCGGCGGCCTCGTCGTCGGTGAGGTCCCCGTCGTAGAAGCGCAGCAGGTCGCGATCGCCGACCGGTAGCTCCGAGCCGTTCGATTCAGCGCTCATGCTCTGCCTCCTTCGTCCGCGGCGTCGTCTTCGGGGGTTGCCCTGGCGCCAGGGTGCGCGCCCAGGTGCTCGGTGTAGCAGTCCGCCAAGGCCTTCTGCAGCTTCTGCCGCGCGTGGAACAGGCGGCTCATGATGGTGCCCTTCGAGACGTTCATCGCGTCGGCCATCTCCTGGTAGCTCATGCCCTCGACCTCCCGCATGACGATGACCGCTCGGTGATACGGAGGCAGCGCGGCGAGCGCGGCTTGGATGCTCTTGGCGATTTGCTTGCGACGAACGACATCGAGGGGATCGCTATCGAGATTGGCGAGCAGCGAAAACTCCGCATCGTCGTCCGCAGGCGTCGCGTCGAGCACCTCGCGCCGCGCCGGCCGGCGCATGTGGTCGATGGCGAGGTTCGTGATGATGCGAAAGAGCCACGTGAAAAAAGCGGAGCTTCCCTCGAAGCGGTCGAGGTTGCGATACACGCGCACGAATGCGTCTTGCACGACCTCGCGTGCGTCGTTCTCGTCGCGGACGAGCCCGAGCGCGATCGCGAACGCGCGCCGCTGGTGCCGCTCGACGAGCTTGCGAAATGCGGCTCGGTCACCTTGTTGCGCCTGCTCGACGAGTGCACGATCTTCCTCGGCTTCGCGTCGTCGTTCCGCATGGTTGGACGCGCGTCGGAGGACCCTATTCACGAGGCGTTCTGCGGCCGGCGACACATTGCTGCCGGTCGCGAGCGGGTCGGCGGGATCCGCCGAGAGGGCGGCGCTGTCGTCCGCGTGACGGCTGTCGTCCGCGTGCCGGGAGACCACGTCCGCCGCAGTCTCATCGGTCGCGACGGTTGTCGGCAGCGTCGTCACGGTAAACGGATGAGCAGGCTAGGAGCGGGGGGAGAGAAGGGTGTCCTAAGCCGGTGCCGCCCGCGCGTCACTCGCTTAGCTCGCCGAGCGTGACACGCAGCTCGAAGAGGCGCTCGCCCCGGGCAACTTTCAACGGGACGACGCGGCCGACGCCGCCGATGCTCGCGAGCCACCGTAGCTCGTTCGGATCTTGCACGGGCTTGCCGTCGAACTCGAGGATGACGTCGCCCGTGGCGAGCCCTGCGGCGTCGCCGGCACGCCCAGGCAAGACCTTGGTCACTTTGGCCCCGCGCCGGGCGCTCTTCGCATGCGGCGCACCCTCTGCCGCGCCAATCTCGTCGACCCAGATCCCGATCGCGCTGCGCGTAATTTTTCCGTCGCGCAAGAGCATCGGCAGGAGCTGAACCACCATCTCCATCGGCACGGCAAACCCGATGTTGTTGGCGTTGGCGCGAACCGCCGCGTTGATGCCCACCACGTGGCCCGCCATGTTGAGCAGCGGTCCTCCGGAGTTGCCGGGGTTGATGCTCGCGTCGGTCTGGATGAAGTTGAAGTACCCCGTGGGGTCGAGACCCTGCACGTCGTCGCGCGTGCGTCCTTTCGCCGAGACGATGCCCGCCGAGACGGTGTGCTCGAGCCCGAAGGGGTTGCCGATGGCGATGACCCAGTCGCCGACGGCGAGGGCCTTCGAGTCGCCAATCGTCAGGGGCGTCAGCTCGCCGACTTCCACTTTGAGGACGGCGACATCGGTGGGTCGGTCCTTGCCGACGACGCGCGCCTCGACCTCGCGACCGTCCGCGAATTTGACGGCGATTTCGCTCGCCCCGTCGATGACGTGGTTGTTCGTCAGCAGGAAACCCTTCGCGTCGTAGACGAAGCCGGTGCCGACACCCTGCGCTTCGGCGATGGGCCGCCCGAACGCATTCTGCTTCCGGATCCAAGCCTTCACGGTCACGACCGACGGCTCGGCGCGCTCGACGAGTGGCGCCAGCGATGGGATCGCGCCGACGGCCGTCACGGGAGCCGGCGCTACCGGCGGCGCGGCAGCCGCACCGGACGATGCGCTGCCGAGCGAGTGTGCGCCTGAGGGCAGGCCGCTCGCGCCGCCGAGCGGGCTCGGTTTCGAACCGCCAAGCCGGTCGCAGGCAAGCGAAAAGAGGGCGATTGCCGCGGGCATCACGGCGCGAATCCGTCGCGGCGCGCCCCCGTGCCGCGAGCTCACTTGACCTTTGCCACCTCGAGGTAACGGATCCGCAAGTCGTAGAGGCCTTGGTTGACGACGCGCTCTTCTTCGCCCGTGAGGTTGCCGCGGGTCTTGTCTTGCAGCAGGCCGAGGAGCTCGATGTTCTGGCGCGCCAAGAACAGGTTCGGCGCGGCGGGCTTGCCCGTTTCGGGCTCCGGTGCGTCACCGAGGTGCACGAGCGCCGAGCCGACGATCGAGAGCACGAACGTGGCGAAATCGAGCTCCGGCAGAGCGCGCTCGCCGGGCGCGGGGAGCTCGTCCAAGCCAGCCGTCGCGTCGTCTCGCTCGATCAAGTCGGGCTCCCGATCAGTTTGCGTCGCTCGAGCCCGAAGGCGTTCCGGTGAGCGCCGGCTGCGCCAGCTCGAGGGGAGCGGCCTTGTCTGCGACGTCGGGCAGCTTCTTTAGCGTGTCCTCGAGCGTGGCCTTCTCTTGCGAGGTCCACACCTCGCGCCGAGCCCGGATCCGCTTGTCGACGTCTGCCCAGTTGACCTTCTTGCTCATGGTGTTGCTCAGGAGGGGCCGCTCTCGTGTCGTGGCTTTTTCGTCAGCTGTACGAGGGTCGCGGCGTGTGGTTCGCTTGCGCCGGCGTCGCGCCCAGCGTCGCCCGTCCCATAGTCGATAGTATCGTCGCCCACAATACGCTCGTCCACTTCGAGGAGAGCCTCTTCCACTTCGGCATCGGTGGCGGGGCGCACCGACAGGACCTCCGCCTCGAAGCGAACCCGTTGCCCGGCGAGCGGATGGTTCATGTCGGCGCGGATGACGTCGCCATCGACGGAGGTGACGCTGTAGGAAAATTCGTCGCCGTCCGGCCCGGCAGCGAGCACCTCGTCGCCGACCTTCACGTTGACCGCACTCGGAAGCGACTGCCGTTCGATCTCGAGCACGGCGCCTTCGTCGCGTTCCCCGAAGGCCTCGTCGGGACCGAGATCGATGGTGCGCTGGTCGCCGGGAAAGGCCCCGATGAGGCCGCGCTCGAGGCCCGGGACGATCTGTGCGAAGCCGTGCACGTAGCGCACCGGGGAGCCTTTGCGGGTGCTGTCTCGCAGCACGTTCATCGAGTCGTAGAGGCGATACGAGACGACGACGACCATGTCGACGCCCACCGCGCGGCGCACGCCAGGCGCACGTCGACGCTGGTTTTTCTGCTTCAACGCTCGAGCTTCTTGAAGAGGTCGCCGAGCGTGCCGAAGGTGGCCTCTCGCTGGACCTTCTTTTGATAGTCGCGGTAGTCGCGCTTCTCTTCGTCGTCCTTCATGGCGCGGACCGACAAGCGCGATTCGCCGCGGCGCGGATCGATCTCGAGGATCTTGGCGTCGAGCTTCGTGCCGAGCGGGAACGTCTTGCGCAGGTCGGTGCCGCGCTGCGTGCCCGTTTGACCCGCGGGGACGAAGCCGCGGCTCGATCGCCCTGTCGCGCCGACGATGCGGACCCCGAGCCCCGCCTCCTTGATCTGCTTCACCTCGATCTTGACGATCTGGTTTGGAGCGAGCCTCGCGCGGGGGAGATCGCGTTCGCTCTCGGGTGGTGCGGGATGGAGGGCGATCTTCTGATTCTTCGCGTCGACGTGCACGACCAGGAACTCGAGCTCGTCGCCTTCGTTCACGACCTTGCTCGGATGCTCGACCGGCTCGAAGGCGAGGTCGGCGACGTGGCAGAGCGCATCGACGCCCTCTTCCAGCTGGACGAACGCGCCGAAGTCCGCGAGGCGCACCACCTTGCCCTTGTGAATCGAGCCGGCGGGGTAACGCTCTGCGGCCCTCGTCCACGGGTTCTCGATTGTCGACTTGTGGCTCAGCCAGAGCTTGCCGTTGTCGTCGATGCGGAGGACGTCGACGGCGATCTCCTGACCGGGTGAGAGCACGCTCGACACGCGCGCTCCGCGGTCGTGGCTGACCTCGCTCATGTGGATCACGCCCTCGACGTCGCCGTATTCGGGCAGCGTCGCGAAGGCGCCCCACGCCACGACGCCGCGCACCACGGCGTTGCAGCGCATCCCCGCGGTGAGCCCGCCGAGCTGCTCTTTGCGCTTCTCGGTGTGCTCCTTTGCGAGCATCTCCTTGCGCGACAGGACGACGTCGCGGCCGCCCTTGCCGTACTGCGCGACGACGAACGACAGCTTCTCGCCGAGCAGCATCGTCAGATCCGGATGATGCGAGAGATCGACGTGCGACGAGGGCGCGAACGCGCGGATCCCCTTGTAGTCGGCCTCGATGCCGCCCTTCACGATGCCGGTGACCCAGCACTCGATGGGATTCTGGCTCTCGAGCGCGGCGCGAAGCTCGTTCTTCGTTTGCGCGAGATCCCACGGCTCGGGCCCGAGCATCAGCGCTCCACCGCGCGTGCTGGTGCTCTTGACCGTGGCGATGAACGTCTCACCGGGCTTGGGCGGAACCTGAACGAGCTGGGCTCGATCGTAGAAGGCCGTGGCCTTGCCGCCGGCGACGTCGATCCAAATGGCGTCTCTCGTGACGTTCGCGACGCGCCCGAAGACCTCGTCCCCGACGTTGAACGCCGGACGCTCGAGCGGTGGCCGCCCGTGGCCCCGGTCGGGGCGCTTCTCTTTCTGGCGAAGCGCCTGCTGTCTCGGTGGCTGCTCGCCCCGCGCGGCGCGGCCGCGTGCATCGGGATCTCCCTCGGAGGTTCCCTCGGTGGCTCCATCAGGTGCCGCTTGCGCGCCGTCACCCGACGCGCCTTCCGCGCCCTCGGCGGGCTTCTTCTTCCGGCGACGACGACGGCGCTTGCGCTTCGTCGGCTCTTCGCCGGCGACGCTCGCTTCGCTCTCCGACGCGCCGCCGTGTTCGTCGCCACCCTGTTCGTCGCCACCCTGCTCGTCGCCACCCTGCTCGTCGCCACCCAGTCCGTCGCCACCCTGTTCGTCGTCGCCGTCCGAATCGTCGGCGTCCGACGAATCCCCGGGCGCGTCGTCGGTCGAAGGGGCCCGCTCGGTCGAAGGAAGGGGCAGCGCCGACGAGTCCTTCGCGGACGCGGCAGGCGCGGGTTCGTCATGCGTCGGCGAGGCGTGCTCGTTCGCGCCGTCGGTGCTTTCGTCGGTGATCATTGCGGCCTCGGAGGGCGATCCCGCCTCGCGGGGGGACCTTCCATAGCAAGGTTCGGCTCAACGCGCGATGGGCAGATGGCGGTTCTTGCCGCCGCTGCGGTCGATCGTGAGCTTCGGGGCGCGCTCGGCGTTGAGCACGCTGGCACGATCGGCCATGCGCTCGGCGACGCTGCGGAACGCGGCCGCGACCGAACTCTGCGGCGCCGCCTGGACGATCGGGGTGCCCGCGTCGCTCCACTCGCGCACTGCGGGATCCATCGGCAGCTGCCCGAGCAGCGGCGCGTCCGCAAACTCGGCGACCTTCTGGCCGCCGCCCGAGCCGAAGATTTCATGGCGCTTGTCGCAGCCGTCGCACACGAAATAGCTCTCGTTCTCGACGACGCCGAGGATGGGGATCCCGACCTTCTTCAGCATCGCGACCGACTTGTAGACGTCGGTGAGCGCGACCTCTTGCGGCGTCGTGACGACGATCGCGCCGGTCGAGCGGACCTTCTGCGCGAGCGTGATGGCGATGTCGCCGGTGCCGGGTGGCAAGTCGAGCACGAGGTAGTCGAGTTCGCCCCACTCGACGTCTTTCAAGAACTGCAACAGGGCGCCCTGCAGCATCGGCCCGCGCCAGATGACCGCCGCCTTGTCGCTCTCGAGCAAGAACCCGATGCTCATGAGCTTGACGCCGAAGCGCTCGAGCGGGCGCATCTTGCCGGCGTCCGTGGCCGTGGGTCGGCCCATCACGCCGAGCATCGTCGGGATGCTGGGGCCGTACATGTCCGCGTCGAGCAGGCCCACGCGGCAGCCGGCCCGCTTCAACGCCAGCGTGATGTTGGTGGCGACAGTGCTCTTGCCGACACCGCCCTTGCCGCTGATGACGAGGATGATGTTCTTCACGTCGGGGCACGGATCGTCCTGTCCGATCTCGCGCGGCAGCACGCGCACGCCCCAGTCGATGGTCACCTCGCTCGCGCCGGCGCCGCGCACCGCGGCCGTCACCTCGGTCGCGATCTGCTCCTTGAGCGGGCACGCCGGCGTCGTGAGATCGATGCCGAGGGCGACGGTCGTGCCTTCGACGCGAACGTCGCGGATCATCCCGAGCTCCGCGAGCGGGCGCTTGATCTCGGGATCGAGCACGCTCGCGAGGGCGACGTGGACGGCTTCGATGCTGACCGACATGCGGCGCACATTAGCTAGCGACCCGCAAAACGCAATTGGCCGCCGCGCTGCGATGCGGGACCGCCCTGCGCATGGCGATCGCGCCAGCGGTCGCGCGGGATACAAAAGAACAATCGCCCGGCCCGTCACCGGACCGAGCGACTTCAGGGGTCAGCGAGCGGCGCCGAGTCGACGCGCGCCCGCGACCCTCGCGGGTCGGGTCAGCCGCCCGACGCCTTGCCGCCGACGCTGGCGCTGGCGCTCACCGAGACGGAGACCGAGACCGACGCCGTTGCGGCCGCCTCGAACTTCGCCGCGATGTCCGCGCCGACCGAGGCGATGCACGCCGGGATGGCGACGGCGCTCGTGACCACGTCGAGGCCCGTCTCTGCGACGTAAGCCGCCGCGTCGACGACGAGCTTGCCCTGCGTCTCCGCCGCCAAGAAGATGTTCGGCAGGTTCGCCTCGAGCGTGCTCTGAAGGTTCGCGCTCGCGCTCCCCTCGACGAACACCTTGACCTTCGGCGCTTCGCACGTCGCCTCGAGCTTGCCGGTGGCGTCGCAGCCGCCCTTGCAGTCGACGTCGATGTCGCACGACGGCGGCTCGAGCGCGGCCTCGCACTTCGGCGCCGTGATCGCGACGCTGCAGCCGCCCTTGCACGAGCCTTCACACTGCGCGCTCGGCGGGACGACCTCGCAGGTGCCCGTGCACTGGCCCATGCAGGAGCCCTCGCACTTGCCGGCGCACTTGCCCTGCGCGTCTTTTGCGGCGCACATGCCCGAGCAATCCCCCGCGCACGTCCCTCCGCACGAGCCCGCGCAGGCGACGCTGCCGGTCGTCACGGTGCACGAGCCCGTGCACTCGGCGCTGCACGAGCCCGAAAGCTCGCCCGGCTCGCAGCGGACCTCGACCGAGCCCGGATCGCACGTGCCCTCGGCCGAGCAGCTCGCCTCGCAGCTCAGCTGCGCCTCGGCGTCGATCGAGCATTTGCCGCCCTCGATCGCGAGGCTGACTTTCACGCCGGCCGCGAACTCGGCGTCGAGCGCTGCGGTCGCCAGGTTGCACGCCTCTTTCAGCGAGTCGTCGGTCGCGGCGCTGCCATCCGCGCCCACGTCGGGCACGTTGGCTTGGCCGAGATCCTTCGCGATGTTCGCGCACGAGAGCGCGATGTTGCCGCGGAGCGACGCCGACACCTTCACGAGCGCGTCGACTGCGCCCTGGAACGCCTCGACGCTCGCGACGATGTCCGAGTCGCACGTCAGATCGTCGACGCTGCAGCCCCCCCTCGTGAGGGCCGGAGCGGCGAGGGCGGCGGACAGGAGCGGCAGCGCCGCGCAGCGATGGAGCTTCAATTTCATCTCAGGTTCCTAGGTTGAAGGGAAGGCGCGATGCGCGGCCCGCCCAAGTGCCGCGAGCATGGTCGAATCGGCGCCGAGTTTCAAGGATCGGCACGAACGGAGCAGGGCGAGGTCGACGCCGTACGTAGCTGTAGCGCCGCCGCGCCGCGATTCACATCAAACCGCCGCGCCGCGGCTCACGGGTAGCAGCCGTACGACATCCCGAACTTCGGGAAGTAGCAGGTGTGAAACAGCGGATCGCCCGACGGGACGCCGTCGGCGTCGTTGAGGCAGCGACCGTGCGCGCCGCTCGGCGAGAGTGGACAGTCCGCGTCGGCGGTGCACTTGGTCGCGAAGAAGTCGAAGCACGCGCCGTGGTTTGGCCCCATCTGGCTGCACGCGTATTTGCCGTCCTTGTCGCCGCAGTCCGTGTCGTTCACGCACGTGCGGCAGAATTTCTCGCCGTTGTCGCTCTCGCCGCGGCAGCCGCCTGACCTTGGTACGCACACGCTGCGGTCGACGCAGGTGTCGCCCGGCGTCGGGCAGTCCTCGGCCACCGCGCAGCCGGAGCCCGGGCTCTTCTCGCAGGTCTTGCCGCCGGCGGCGCAGAACTGGTCGCTGCGGCAGTTGGCGTCGCTCGTACAGAACCGCGCGCACACGTTGCTCGCGCCGAAGGTGACGCACATGCTGCCCGTGCCGATCGAGCAGTCGAGGTGAGAGGTGCACGGCGCGCAGTCGTCGCGGCGCAGGCAGGTGTTACGAAGCAGACAGCGCGAGCCCTCGAAGTAGGTCGACGAGGCCGGCGCCGTCGCCGGATCGAGGCACGGCTCGAGCGTCTTGCCGCAGAGGTTGTTGTTGCCCTTTTGGCAGTCGCCGTCTTTCGTGCAGCTGATCGTCGCGTCCTGGCTGCATTTGCCGCCGGAGCAGGTGTTGCCGCAGAGATCGTGCGCGTCGCGCGTGACGCCGCAGTAATAGCCCGGGCCGCACTCGGCATCGGTCGCGCAGTCGTGGTGCGCGCAGTAGGCGGAGGCGTCTCCCTCGCCGCTCGTGAGGCAGCTCAGCGGCGCGCACTCGTTCGCGTCGCAGGTCGTCACGGTGCAGCGGGTCTTGTCGCCCTTGCACTTGCCGATGTTGCAGTGCTCGATGCCGTCGCACGCAGCTTCGTCGAGCACGCAGTCGGCGGGGGTGTTGTTGCACGCGCCGGCGTCGCAGTAGAGCCCGCTCGGACACGCGGTCGCCGTGCAATCGGTGCTGCCGAACGGGCAGCCGTCGCCTTGCAGGCCCTTGACCGGAGCGCCCGTCGTCGGGGGCTGCACGCCCGTCTCGATGCACACGGTGACGGCGCGCTTGGTTCCGTCCTCGATCGACGGGGTGCAGGCCTGAGTGCCGGAGTAGCAGTCCGCGTGCGAGTCGCACGGCAGGCGGCACGCGTTGTCGGCGCACACGTTGCCGGCGACACATTTTGCGGCGTCGCACTTCGGCAGGCAGTTGCCGGCGTCGTCGAGCACGCCGCCGACGCACGGCGCGCCGGGCTCGGTGGTGCAGCCGCTCGGGGTCAGCGCCACGCCGAGGAGGGCCGCGAAGCCGACGGCTGCCAAGACGCGAGCAGGGAAAGCGAAGTCGTTCATGATTCCTCGATGAAACCGGCAGGTGCGCGACAACATGGAGGCGCGCGCCCCTCGATTATTCGGTCGGCGCGATTGACACCATCGAATCGTTGCGCTGACAATCGGATTGTTACGGCATGCGCAACGGCGCGCCACATGCCGAGCCTTCGCAGTCACCGCGCGGCAGCGCTCGCGGTAACTTTCTGTTTCCCAGCGGTTACTTTCGTCCCTACGGCTCGCTCGCATCATCAAGGAGTTCCCATGGCACGCACTCTTCGCACGTCGGTCGCTCTCGCCCTCACCGCAACTCTCGGCGCGCTCGGCGCCGGCTGCACGACGCAAGAACCGGATGTCGTCGCGGACGAGTTCGCCGACGGCCAGGGCCAAGGAGAGCTCGCTTACTCCGAGCCTGCCTATCCGACGGAGGCCGCGTGGGGGATCGAGGTCGGGCAGGTGGTCCCGAACTTCGCGTTCGTCGGCTACGCCAACTCCAAAGATCCGGCGCTCGCCGGCCTGCAGCTCGTCGAGCTCGCGGACTTCTACAACCCGGACGGCTATGCGTACGAGGCGTGCGTGAAGGCGGGCGGCGCGGCTTGCGCGGCGGACTACCCCGACGCCGTCTACCCCGAGTACTCGCCCTGGAAAGGTCAGCCGAAGCCGCGTGCGCTCAGCGTTGGCGTGTCGGCGGTGTGGTGCGGGCCGTGCAACCAGGAGGCGAAGTCGATCCTGCCGGGGGAGTACACGAAGTACAAGGCGCTGGGCGGCCAGTTCCTCATCGCGCTCGTGGACGGCCCGGAGCCCGGCGTCGCGGCGAACTTCACGGACATCACGAACTGGAAGAACAAGTACACCGTCGAGTACGGCCTGATGACCGACCCGACGGGGCAGCTCTCGCAGCTGTTTCCGCCGTCGCTGCCCAGCAATGGGATCGTTCGCACGAGCGACATGACGATCGTGCACGTGATCGCCGGTGCGCCCGAGGCCTCGTACTGGAGCAAGTTCGAGGCGGTGCTGGCGTCGGCGAATTGACCCGGCCCGAGCTCGCGGCACCGTTGCGGAACGATTCGATCATGCAGCGTGGGCGGATCATGCAGCGTGGGCCGATCCGGCAGGGCGGGCCGA
>SYFR01000283.1 GCA_005800325.1 Myxococcales bacterium
CAGATGGGCGCAGCGCAGATGGGCGCAGCGCCGACGGGCGCAGCGCAGACGGGCGCAGCGCAGATGGGCGCAGCGCCGACGGGCGCAGCGCAGACGGGCGCAGCGCCGACGGGCGCCGCGGTCCTCCTCGTGGACGACGACGTCGATATCCTCGAAGCGCTGGCGATGGCCCTCGAGGCCGCTGGGTACGCGACACTCGCCGCCCACAACGGCATGGAGGCCCTGGCGCTCTTGCGCAGTGGCGTGCGGCCGTGCGTGATCCTGCTCGATCTGATGATGCCGATCATGAGCGGCTGGGCGTTCCGGGAGGAGCAGCTGCGCGACCCTGAGCTCGCCTCGCTCCCCGTGGTCGTGCTCACGGGCGACGGAAAGGTGGCGCAGAAGGCCGCGTCCCTGGAAGTGGCTACCTACCTGAAGAAGCCCTTTGAGCTCGACGCTCTGCTCGCGGTCGTCAGACGCCACCACCCGTAGTTTCGAGCGCGGCCGCTCTCAATCGCAGGCGTCGTTCGCCGGCAAGGACATGGCGTCGCAGCTCGTGCCGGGGGGCGGCGCGGGGCTGGGCGTCGCCGCCGCACCCGCGGGCTCGGCCTCGAAGGCGAGCGCGAAGCTCAGCGCGTCGCAGGGCTTCGTCGGCCCGCCCGAGCTCAAGAAGAGGTCGCGCCGCTCGCACACCGTCGACTTGAGGGCCGCATAGTCGGCGTCGTTGGTGCACACCGGCAGCCCGTTGAAGTCGCACAGCTCCCCGATCGCGCCGAGCGCCGCCGCTTGCCCGACGCGCGCCGCCAAGAGTCCGCGCTCGAGGCGGTAGCCGCCGCCGTCAGGCACGAGCTTGCCCGTCAAGAGCGCGCCCGAGAGCGGAAAGGCGCTGCGCATGTTCAGATTGCGCGCAATGACCGGAAGTTCCGGGATGAACGCGACGAGCTGCCCCTCGGTCACGTACGCGGCGTCGTCGCGGTAGCGCGCCTTCTCGACGTCGTCGGCGGGCGCCTCGAGGTAGCTCGCGTCGATGGGCCACGCGTCATTCTGGGTGAACGTCGGCACCGCCCCGCCGAACCCCGCCGAGCCGTAGACGCGCACCGTGACCTGGTCGTCGGACTGGGCGCCGTCGTAGCCGGTGAGCCGCACGAGCAGGGTCGCGTTGCCCGTCTGCGCGGCCTGCGTGAACAGCTCCCCGAGCGAGGGAATGCCGAGCCGCAGGGCGGCCTTGGCGGCGAAGTCGCCGGCGGCGTTGTCGCGTCCTTCGAGCAGATCGCACACGGGCTCCGCGCCCTCGGGAGGCAGGCACGCCGGCGCCTCGCCCTGGCAAGTGCAACGCCCGTCGAGGTCGAGGCCGAGCGGACCGCCGTCCATCGCGGCATCGAAGCGCACGACGCGCCACGCGAGCCAGGTGTCCTCCGTCGAAGGCCCGGACTCGATCGTCGGCGGCGGGGGCAGCGTCGCGCGCGCGCACGAGGAGCCGCCGCCGGCGCCGGTCGCCGCGTCCGTTCCCTCGATCGCGCAGCCGAGCTCGAGGACCCCAATCCCCGCGAGCAGCAGCGTGGCGCCGAGCGACCTGCGAACCCCTCGGGAGCTAGCAATCATTGGGGAGCTCAGAACCATGGTAGTCAGTATTGCGGATGCGGTGGGCATGGCTTCGCGAATTACGAGTTCATGGTTGCGGGGGCGGCGGATATGCAGTCTCGCAACACGAGTTCATGGTTGCGGGGGCGGCGGACATTCCGTCTCGAAGCACGAGTCGAGCTCCGGTGAGGTGCCGGGCGCGCAGTTCGCGGTCGCCGGCTTGGGCTCGAGCACGTTGCCGATGCTCGCGGGCTCCGCGAAAAAACCAATCGCGAACGAGATCGCGTCGCACGGCTGCGCGGCGTTGCCGAGTCCCTTGAGAATGTCCAAGCCATCGCAGAACGCGAGCTTTGCAGCACAGTAGAAGGCGTCGTCCGTGCACAAGGGCTCGCCGCTGTCGCTTCGGTAGCTCGCGACCATTTCCATCACCTCTTTGTGCCCGAGGCGCCCGGTCACGAGGCCCTTGTCGAGCCGCCACCCGCGCTCGTCTTTCGCGATGCGAGCCAGGATCCCGCCGCCGGTCGCGCGGATCGCGATGCGGCTCTCGATGCCCGCGAGGTCGATGTGCGTCTCTGGCAAGCTCGCGACCAGCACGTTGTTCGTCACGTAGGCTTCGGTATCGAGGTAGAGCGGCTTCTCAGGGTCGACCTCGCCTTGCGCGTTCTTCTCGAAGGAAGTGGACGACGCCGGCCAAGTGTCCGTGCCGTCCCACTTCGGCGGCACGACACCAAACTGGTGGGTGCCGATGAGCGCGAGCGTCACCTGATCGTCGTTCGCCTCGCCGTTGTAGCCGCGCACTTTCAACACGAGGCCCCAGTACCCCTTGTGCGCTTGCTCGCTGTAAAACTCGTCGATCGGGATCTTGGTCAAGAGCGCGCTCGCCTGCTTGAGGAAGCCACCGAGTGCGTTGTCGCGGCCGCGCTCGCCATCGCAGTAGCTCTTGGCTTGCACGCTGTGCTCCGAGGGCGCGCAGGTCGAGCCGGCGTCGAGCTCGCACGTGCAGGTGCCGTCGAGATCGACGCCCACGGTGGTGCGGTCCGGAAACTCCGTGAGGTGAATCGAGTGCACGGCGGCGACGAACTCGACGGTGCCGCCGAGCTCCTTCTCCTTCGGTGGGGCCGGGAAGCCGGCCGGGTCGCAGCCGCCGGCCGAGGAGCCGCCGCTGCCCGAGCCGCCGCCGCCGGTCGCGAGCTCGCCG
>SYFR01000284.1 GCA_005800325.1 Myxococcales bacterium
ACTCGTTCGCCACGCACCTGCTGGAGGGCGGCGCCGATCTGCGCAGCGTGCAGGCGATGCTTGGCCACGCGGACATCGCGACGACCGAGGTCTACACGCACGTCGTCGTCGACCACGTGAGGCGCCAGTACGCGCGCGCCCACCCGCGCGCCTGAGAGCGCGGCTTCAGCGCGTGCGCTTGATGACGTGAAAGCCGTACGGCGTCTCGACGACCCGGCTCAGCGCGCCGACCTCGAGCGCGAACGCCGCGGCGCTGAAGGCCTTCACCATGGCCTCGCGCCCGAACACGCCGAGATCGCCGCCGCGCTCGGCAGCCCCCGGCTCGTCGCTGTAGCGCTCGACCATCTCCGAGAAATCCGCGCCAGCTTGCAGCTTGGCGAGGCACTCCTCGGCGCGGGTGAGGGCCTCGGCCTTCGTTCGGACGACGTGGTCCGGCCGTGCGCGCGAGTCGGCGTGCATGACCAGGACATGGCGCGCGCCGATGCGCTCGCCGCCGCGTGCCGCCGGGGCGCTCGACGCCTCGCTCACGGTCGGCTCGGGCGGAACCCCGACCGTCCCGGTGACCGCCATCCCGCCGCCCGCCCAGGTGGGCGCGGTCGCCAGCGGGCCGCAGCCGAGGCACAGCGGGCCGCAGCCGAGGAACAGCGGGCCGCAGCCACCGACGAGCGCGAGCGCGAGCCCACCGAGCCAAGAGCGTGACTCACATGAGAGCGAAATTCGGCGCGATCGCATGGCCGTGGGGACTCGGGGGTGAGAAGGAAGACCCCATAGCACCCCGAAGTCGCGTCAAGAAGCGCTTCACTGCGCCGAACGTCACGGCGTCAGTCGCGCCACCCAGTTGCGAAGGAGCTTTGCGCCGCCGTCGCCGAGGTGGCTCTCGGGGTGGAACTGCACGCCGTCGAGCGGGCGCGTCACGTGACGGAGCGCCATGACGTCGCCGGCCTCGTCCCGCGCGCAGACCGCGAGCGGCCCATCGGGGATCGCGTCGACGACGAGCGAGTTGTAGCGGGCGACGGCGAACGGGCTCGCGATGCCGGCGAAGAGTCCCCGGCCGTCGTGCGAGACGAGGCTGGTGCGTCCGTGCATCGGCTCGGCAGCGCGCCGCACCGTGGCGCCGAGCGCGGCGGCGAGGCACTGGTGCCCCAAGCACACGCCGAGGAGCGGTGGTCCGGGGTCGGCCTTCTCGAGCAGCGCGCGCACGAGCGGCACGGAAATCCCGGCCTCCGCGGGCGTGCACGGCCCAGCCGAGATGACGATGCCGTCGGGACGCGCGGCGAGGAGAGCGGCCACGTCGACCGCGTCGTGGCGCAGGACCATGGACGAAGCGCCGGCCGCGGCGAGCGCATGCACGAGGTTGTGGGTGAACGAGTCGTAGTTGTCGACGACGATCACCATCGGGCGCGCTCGAGCAGGGCGCAGTTGTCGAGGAACCTCTCGACCCGCAGGTTCAAGAAATCCGGGTGCTCGACTCCGAGGAAATGCCCGCCGCGGGGAACGACCGCGAGCTCCGATCGCTCGAGCTGTCGCGCCAGCTGGTGCACGTGAGCGAGCGGAACGAACGGGTCGGCCGCGCCCGCGACGAGCAACGCGGGGACACGAATCGTGGCTCCGAGCGCGCTGGCGTCGTGGGAGGCGAAGAGCGCGTGCACGACCGCGAGCGCCGAAGCTTCTATGCTGGCGAGCGCTTCGATGAGCGGAACGACCGCGTCCGATGCGACCGCGCCCGACGAGACGAGCCGCGGCGCCGCGAGCTGACGCGCCGCTCGGCCGAGGCCACGAGCGGACCACGCACGACGGGCGACACGAAAGGCCGCGGCGGTCACCTGTTGCCAGAATGCGCGCCTGCCCAAGTGACGGCTCCTCGGCGAGGGCGCCGCCGCACCGGCGATGAGGACGAGCGCCGTCACGTGATCGCGCAGCGCGACGGCGGCCTCGAGCGCGAGCTTCACACCGACTCCAAAGCCGACGAGCGTGCATGCGCTCACCCCCGCCGCGCGCATCACCGCGGCGACGTCTTCGATGTGGCGGTCGACACCGCTCTCCCGCGCAACCGCGACATCGTCGAGGCCGCGGTATCGGTACGTCACGAAGCGCACGCGATCGCCGAGGAAGGCGAGCAGCGCCTCCCAGGAGCCTGGCGGCATGCCGAGCCCTGGCAGGACGAAGAGCGTCGGCGCCCCAGCGACGGGTGTCTCGGTCGCTTGCCAAATGAGCGCAGTGCCGTCGTGGGCGGAGGCCGCTCCTTGCCGCAACACGAGGCTTGGGTGGCGCGGACTGACGGCCGTCAACGCGCGTCGTGCGTCGGCCCCGACCCCAGCGATTGACACCGCGGTAACGGAACCACTAACTTCCACTGGCCCAAGCTGCGCCATCGACACACTCATACCGCGTGGCGCGCCCCCACGGGAACCTCCCGCGGACGGGTGCCATTCGCCGAACCGGCACGAGGCCGGGTCCGGCGCGCAGGGCCGAGGAGAACATGTCCGAGGAAGAGATCCCACCGAGCGCGAGCACCGAGGAGCAACGGCCGAAGAAGGCCAAGATCGACCTGAAGTCACGCCTCAGCAGCGTGCGGGCGACGGGCAGCATGCCGGCGGTGACCCGCAATCCGGACGATCCGCTCGCGTTTCCGCCGCCGCCGATGGGGAGCGTGCCTCCGCCGAAGATGGTGTCGGCGACCGGCGCGAGCTTCATGCCGGCGGTGAAGTCGGCGTTCGCGCAGCCGGAGCCCGAGGTCAAGCCGACCGTCCAGCAGCAGACCATCAAGATCGAGGGCGGCGAGGAGCTCGAGCAAGAGCGGCGCAAGGCCGCGGGCACGGCGCGAAAATACATCGCGCTCGCGGCGGCGGCGGCGCTCGGCGTCGGCTTCCTCCTCGGCCGGGTCCAAGCCCAGGGCGCGCAGGGCAAGCGTGCGGTAGAGGGTGCGTCCGCGCTCGCGACCGACGTCGGCAAGTCGACCGAGGCTCTGAAGGATCTGAGCCACGAGATCGGCAAGGGCGCCGAACAGCTGCAGAACGAGGAGTACCCCGTGGCGCTCGTCGACGTGCTCGCGAAGACCAACATCGATTTCGACGCCGAGAAGTTCAACAACCGCGGCGTCGGTGGTCTCCCGGCCGATCTGCTCAAGGACCTCTTGTCGTACACGCAGGGGGTCGCCGCGCTCAACGCGAAGAAGAACGGCCTCAAGAATATGCTGACGCTCGCGAAGGCGCCGACGATGAAATACTTCGTCGAGCGGAAGGAGCCGAAGGTGAACTTCTCGGTGTTCCTCGACAAGCGAGGCGATGATTTCGTCGCGCTGCTCGTGCCGAACAAGGAGCCGTTCCCTCAGAAAGGCACGGCGCCGGCGAAGTACACCGTGACGAAGCCGCCCCAAGGGGAGGAGAAGCCCAAAGACGTCGAGGCGGCGCGTCTCACGGCCGCGAGCAAGCTCGAGGGCTCGCAGCTCGTGCCCGTCGACGAGGCGTCGGTCGCGGGGCTCACCTCGCGAGAGCAGGTCTTCAAGCTGATCGGCGCGCTCGGCGAGCTGCGAACGATGATCGACGGAACCGAGGGCAGCGAGCGCGAGGCGCTGGGCAAGCAGGGCGATCGCGTCGCCGCGGCGCTCAAGAAGGTCGGCAAGAAGTAGGCGGACGTCGCGACGCTGGTCGGGTGCATCCGAGATTCGCCACCTGATTATTTCGGACCCAGTGGGCTAGCTCGCCTCGCGTCGCGCGGGCTCGCCGCTCTTCGGGGCATCGAGCTCGTCGGCGCTCGGCGCGGGTGCACGATTCGACGGGGGGGGCGACACCGCGACCTGCTGCACGCGCTTCTCGTCGGCGTCGCGCACGATGAAGGTGACGCCGCGCGTCTCGAGCGTCGTGCCTGCGGTCGGGACGCTCCCGAGCTGCTCGACGATCATGCCGCCGAGCGAGTCGTACTTGTCCTCGGGATCGAGGTCGAAGCCAAGGTACCTCGACAGGTCGCACACGAGCACCGTGGCGTCGACGAGCAGCGAGCCATCGTCGAGCGCGTGAATCGGAGCGGTCTCCGGGTCGTGCTCGTCGCGGATATCGCCGACGATCTCTTCGAGGATGTCCTCGAGCGTCACGACGCCCGAGGTGCCGCCGAACTCGTCGACGACGAGCGCCATGTGCTGCCGGCCTTGGCGCATCTCCGGCAAGAGCTCGGAGAGCGGGCGCGACTCGGGGACGATCTTCAGCGGCTCCCGCAAGACGTCGAGCAACCGCGCCGGTCGCTTGGCGGTACCACTCGCGGGCGCGGCGGCGCCGTCGGCCATGAGGCTGCGGAAGAGATCCTTCGCGTAGACGAGTCCGAACGCGTCGTCGATCGTCTCGCGGTAGACGGGGTAGCGCGAGTGACCGGTCTGCGTAACGAGCGCCACGACGTCGGTGAGCGGCGTGTCGAGCCGGATGCCGACCACGGTCTTGCGCGGCACCATCGCGTCGCGTGCGGTGAGCTCCGGAAACTCCAGCACCTTGCGGATGAGCTCGGCGGTGGTGCTCTCGAGCGCGCCTGACTTCTCGCCTTGCTCCACCATGTACTCGACCTCGGTCTCGGTCACGCGCGGATCCTCGCGTCGGTCGGGTACAGGGATGGCGCGTGCGAAGGCGTGCGCCACGGCGGCGACCGGCGCGAGCAGCAGCTCGAGCGGCATGAGGTAGCGCGCGGCGAGCTTCGCCACGCTCTCCGGGGCGCTTCGGCCGAGCGTCGCGGCGGTCTCGAGCGAGATGCACTGCGCGAGTAGCCCGGCGGCGAGGAGCCCGAGTCGGGCGAGCGCCGTCAGCTCGAGCGAGGCGACCCACATCGTGAGGCTCGCGACCGCGACGAACGACGAGCCGACGGCGCCGACGAGGTAGCGCGCATGCACGGCGTCGCGGGACTGCGCGACGCGCGCGAGGGCACGGCCGCGCACGGCGTCGGTCTCGACGACGGCAGCGAGGCGCGCGTCGCTGAGGGACGTCAGCGCGACGTGTGCACACGCGAAGAGCGCCGCGGTGACGGTCGTTCCGGCGGCCGCCAAGAGCGGCAGCGGAATAGGCATACGATCTGGGTCCAATTCGTTTCCGGGGTGCGCTGCGCGGGAAGCACACGCGGCGCTTCACGAACTCGAGATCGGCCCCAGGTGCTTGACCACCGAGCGCCACGCCGGAGCCCGGCGACAACCCCGTCTGAAGCTAGACCCGCAGCGCCGCGCGCGCAAGCGTGTCGGGGGCGCACTGTCGGGGGCGCACTGTCGGGGGCGCACTGTCGGGGGCGCACTGTCGGGGGCGCACTGTCGGGGGCGCACTGTCGTGGGCGCACTGTCGGGGGCGCAC
>SYFR01000033.1 GCA_005800325.1 Myxococcales bacterium
GAGCGCAACATGCGCGAGCTCACCCAGGAGGGTCTCACCCCCGAAGAATGGGGTGGCGAGACGATCTTCGTGCGGGTGTCCGGCAACACCGGGCAGGGCGGCGACCACCTGCTCGAGATGATCAACAATCAGGCGGAGATGCTCGACCTTCGCGCGCAGCCGACGAGGCGCGCGTCGGGCATCGTGGTCGAGGCCTTGCTCGATCGCGGTCGCGGTCCGGTCGCGCGCGTCCTCGTGCAGGACGGCACGCTCCAGCGCGGCGACGTCCTCCTCGCGGGCACCGCGTTCGGAAAGATCCGCGCGATGACCGACGAGAAGGGCCGCATGCTCAAAGAGGCGGGCCCCTCGACGCCGATCGAGGTGCTCGGGCTGAACGAGGTCCCGAACGCCGGCGATCCGGTGCACGCGGTGAAGGACTTGAAGAGCGCCGAGGGCGTCGCGGACGAGCGCCGCAAGAAGCAGACGCGCACGACGTCGCGGACCGGCGAGACGCGGTTTAGCCTCGAGATCCTGCGCGAGAGGCTCGCAGAGGCCGAGCAGCTCGAGCTCAAGATCATCATCAAGGCGGACGTGCAAGGCTCGGCGGAGGCGCTGTCGCAGGCGCTCGCGAAGCTCTCGACCAAGAAGGTCAAGCTCTCCATCGTGCACACCGGTGTCGGCGGCATCACCGAGAGCGACGTCAACCTCGCGACGGCGTCCGGCTCGATCATCGTCGGCTTCAACGTGCGCCCCGCGGGCAAGGCGAAGCGCATGGCCGAGCAAGAGGGCGTCGAGCTGCGCCTCTACACCATCATCTACGAGGTGCTCGACGACGTGCGGCTCGCGATGGAGGGCCTGCTCCCGGCGACCCGGGTCGAGAAGGATCTCGGCAAGGCCGAGGTGCGCCAGACATTCCGCATCAGCAAGGTGGGCACCGTGGCCGGCTGCATGGTGACCGAGGGCGTCGTGAAGCGCTCGGCGCACATGCGGCTCGTTCGCGACGCCGTCGTCGTGTGGACCGGCAAGCTCGACACGCTCAAGCGCTTCAAGGACGACGCGCGCGAGGTGCGCGAGGGCCTGGAGTGCGGCATCACGCTCGAGGGCTT
The DNA here is from genome assembly GCA_005800325.1 of Myxococcales bacterium. Lineage (GTDB taxonomy): Bacteria > Myxococcota_A > Polyangia > Polyangiales > Polyangiaceae > SYFR01. Next base: position 1,086 of record SYFR01000033.1, read on the forward strand.
CAGCGACGTCAAAGATGGCGACATCTTCGAGGTCTACGAGTTCGACGAGGTGAAGGCGAAGCTCGAAGACTGACGATGTTCGTCGGCGTCTTGCGCATCACGCTGCAAATCCCCGGGGCACGGTCGTTGAAGGACCGCCGCCGCGTGGTCTTGTCGTTCAAAGATCGGCTGCGACAGAAGCTGAGGTTGAGCGTGGCCGAGGTCGGCGGGCTCGATTCGCACCAGCGCGCGGTGCTCGGCGTCGCGGTGGTCGGCAACGACGCCGCACAGGTCGACGAGCTGCTCGGCGTCGCGGCGAAGCTCGCGGGCGTACTGCGCGACGCGGTGCTCGTCGACGTGAAGAGCGAGCTCATCCCGCTCGGCGCCGAAGGGCGGAGCATCGGGGAGTGCGGCGAGCTTCGCTCCCGCGGCGCGCGCGGAATCGAGGAGTCAGCGTGAAGCGACAACAGAGGAAAAAGGGCGGCGTCGTGCTGCCGGACCTCGCGCAGCCCGAGCGCCAGGTCCCGCGGCGGCTGCGCCTCGAGGGGGATCTTCAAGAGCGGCTGACGCTCGCGATGCGTGCGCTCGAAGATCCGCGCCTCATCGGTGTCGCCGTCGGGCGCGTCGAGATGACCGACGATCTGCAGCTCGTGCGCGTGTTCGTCTACAAATCGCTGCGGCTCGGGTCCGACGCCGTCTCGGAGGAAGAACGGCGTGACGTCATGCGCGGGCTGCGCGCCGCGTCCGGCAGGCTTCGGCGCGACGTCGCGGGCGCGCTCTCGCTCCGCTACACGCCCGATCTGCGCTTCCTCTACGACGACGGGCGTGACAACACGCGCCGCGTCGACGAGCTGCTCGAAGAAATCAAGCGCGACGGCGGCTGACCGCCCGAGCTTCGCTGACCGCCCGAGCTTCGCTGATCGCCCGAGCTTCGCTGGGCGCCGCGATGCACGGAAGGGCGCGCGGGTCCCGGCGAAAGAGACCCGCGGCGAAGGTCCGCGCTACTCCTTCTCGGTGATGACGAACTGCACGCGGCGGTTGCGCGAGCGGTTCGCCGGCGTCACGTTCGGCACGAGCGGCCGGGACTGCCCGTAGCCCTTCGCGCTGACGCGGCCGCCCGCGACGCCGTGCTCGGCGAGCCACTTGCGCACCGAGTCCGCGCGGTCCTGGCTGAGCGTCTGGTTCGAGGCGGGCGTGCCGGAGTTGTCGGTGTGACCCTGGATCTCGATGTGCTTCAAGCCCGGGGTGCGGTTGATGACGTCGGCGATCTCTTCGAGCAGCTGAAAGCTGTCGCCCTTGATGACGGCCGAGTCGGTCTCGAAGTGGACCTGCTTCATCACCTGCAGCTGATCCCCGGCGACCTTCACGTTGGCCCGCGCCGGGCGCTTGTTGAGCGTGATGAGGACCTGGGCGTCCTCGCGCACGCGCACCGTCGTTTGCTGCACCGTCATCATGTGGTCGGTGTGCTCGGCCCTGATCTTCGCGACGCCCGGCGGAAGCTCCGCGATGCGGAAGGAGCCGTCCGCGCCGCTCGTGGCCGAGTGAGTCTGCCCCTTGCTATCCGTCAGCTCGATCGCGACGCCGCTCACCGTGCCGCCGTCCACGCTCGTAGCGCTTCCCTTGACGCCGCCCTTCTTCGGGAGCCCCTCGATCTGACACTCGACGTCGGTGAAGAAGCTCCCCGTGGGCTGAGCCGGCGGCAAGCCGAGCGCGCCGGCGCCGTCCGGCACGCCTGGTGTCGGTCCGCCCGGGAATCCCGGTGCCGGTGCGCCGGGAAAGCCCGGTGCGGGCGGTGCGCCCGGAAATCCCGTCGCCGGTGCGCCCGGAAATCCCGTCGCCGGTGCGCCCGGGAATCCCGCCGCCGGTGCGCCTGGGAATCCCGTCGCCGGTGGTGCGCCCGGGAACCCGGGAGCCGCGGCCGGAGGCGCTGCGACCGGTGCCTCGGCGACTGCGGGTTGAATCGTCGCCGCGCACGTCGCCGGCTTGAAGCCGTCGGCGGTGATCGAGAAGGTGTGGCTGCCCGGCTCGAGGTGCCGCGTGAGGAAGCGCCCGGTGGCGTCGGTCGCGAAGGGCGGCTCGCTCGCGCCCTGCAGCGAAACGATCGCGTTGGCGACGGCAGCGCCGCCCTTTTCTTTCACGACACCGCGCACGTAGTACTGCGGCGGCGGCGGGATGACGACGGGCGCCGGCGGCGGTGGCGTCGGAGCGGCGACCTGCACGGGCGGCTTCTCGCGCGCGTCGAACGCGTAGCCGACGCCGAGGAACAGGCTCCATGGCGCCTGCGGTGCGACCTCTTCGATGAAGGTCGAGGTGCCCGTGAGGCCGATGTCGAACGCGAGGTGCCCGCTGAGCCCACGCAGCGTGCCGTCGAATGGCGTCGCGCGTACGCCGAGGGAGATGCGCGAAGGGGTCGCCGAGGCGCCCGGTGCGCCCGAGGTCGGGTCCTCGAGATCTTTCAGCGCGAGACAGACGTCGCCGTCGGAGATCGTGCGCGTATGGCACTCGTAACCTTGACGGTTGATCGGGATGTCGACGGTGTACTCGGCGTAGGGCTGCGCGATGCGGAAGGGCGCCTCGACGCCGAAGCGGATCGCGAAAAAATCCACGCGATTGATGCCGAGGCCAAAGCGCTCGATGCGGCTGATCGGGATGCGTGCGAGCCCGCGCGCGATGTCCGGGTTGCGCTCGGCGCGCAGCGTCTCGACGTCCTCGACGAGGCTGCCGGAGTTGTCCAGGTGGTAGCCAAGGTTAAGGTGCACGCGGACGGGGGCGCCCACGCCGACGCCTTGGAGCTTTCGCAGATCGAGCGAAGTCAGTGCGTCGAAATGCGCGCTCGTGCCGCTGCCGGCGACGCCGACGTCGCCCGCGCCGTTGAGCAAGAGGAGGCGAATGTCGCCGCCGAAGGTGAGCATGTTGGCGACCCGCTTCGGGGTGAACGCCTTCACGCCGAGCGTCGTGTCGCCGAGCACCTGCAGCAGCGTCGGGCTCCCGAGCGTGTTCGAGTTCGCGTAGGTGCGCAGCCCGGCGTAGGCCTCGAGAAAGGGCAGGGGCGTCGCGTTCACCGAGAACCAGCCGCCGACGTGGCTCGCCTCGTCTTCGGTGCCGGTCGCGTCGCACGGCGTGTCGGCGTTGCAGAGGAAGCCGCCCGCCGAGAACCAGTCCATGAGAAATCCAGCGCGGAACGTGCCGGGCGCGCCCGAGCCCGCGTAGCTGGTGCGCAAGAGGCCGATCGAGC
>SYFR01000285.1 GCA_005800325.1 Myxococcales bacterium
AACGCGCCGCGCTCGTGACCGAAGAGCTCCGACTCGAGCAGGTTCTCGGAGAGCGAAGCGCAGTTGAGGCGCACGAATTTTCCCGTCCTGCGCTTCGAGTTGTCGTGGATCGCGGCGGCGATGAGCTCTTTCCCCGTCCCGGTCTCGCCGTGGATGAGCACCGTGGCACGGCTCTGCGCGGCCTTGAATGCCTTGTCGAGGAGCTGCTGCATCAAGCCGTGCGCCGCGACGATGCGGCTCGATGCGAGCGCGCTCGGACGCTCCTCTTCCGAGGCCACGGCGCCGTTGCCGAGCGCCTCGGAGCATGCCTGCTCCGAATGCGCGATGGTCGTCGTGCCGGTCACGTGCGGCGCAGCATGCCCCGCTTCACGCGGCTTGTGAAGCGCGCGTGACACGTCCGCTTGCGTGCGACGAGACAGGATTACGCGTGAGCTGTGTGGCGCGCGGCGTGTGCCTACGTCGGTTGCGTGGCCTCGGTTGCGAGCATGACGCGCGCGCTACATGTCCTTGCCTCGGGCGTGCTCCTCGCCGCGGTGATGAGCTGCGATTTCGGCGCGACGGTCGAGGTCGGCTCCGGCGGCGCTCCCTCGGTGAGCGAGCCGCTGCGGGACGACACGCCAAGCGCATCGGAGCCGGTGCGCGACGACGTCGATGCCGTCCGCTGGCTCGCGGAGGTTCGCCGCGCGTTCGTGTGGCCAAGCGCCGACGGCGCCACCGAACGAGCGCGATCGCTGCGGCCCTTCGTGGCGCCAGGCGACGTCTCTGCCCTCGAGCTCACCGCGGACGCGCGCGTCGTGGCCCGCGTGCCCGAGCCGCTTCGGTTACGAGCACGTCGGCCGGCCAGCGTCGAGCTGCCCCTCTCGGCGGACGGCGTGGTGAGCGTGCGCGACCCTGCGACGGGTGTCACGGTGGGCGTGCGCCTCGTCGGCGCGAGCCGCTCGGTCCTTCGAGCGGCTGGCGGCACCGCGATCTTCCGAGCCGCGCTCGGCGGAGCCGACGTGATCTACCGAGTCACGGGCGAGGGCGTCGAAGACTTCGTGGTCTTCGCCGAGCGGCCGGCGCTCGCGCGCATCGAGTACGAGCTCACCGTCGCGCGCGTCCCCGGCGTGCGGTTCGTCGCCGACACGGTCGAGCTGCTCGACGAGCACGGAGCGCCACGACTGCACATGCGGCCTCCGGTGCTCATGGACGCGCGCGGCGCGGTCGTTCCCGTCGACGTGCGGCTCGAGGGCTGCGCCTACGACACGGAGCCACGCGGTCCGTGGGCGCGACCGCTCACGCCGCCAGGGCTGGGCGCCTGCCGCGTGGTCGTCGACTTCAGCCGCGCCGACGTCGTCTATCCGGCGATCGTCGATCCGGCCTGGGTCACGACGGCGTCGATGTCGCGCGAGCGCTACGCGGCGACCGCGACCGTGCTCGCGGACGGGCGCGTGCTCGTCGCAGGTGGCCTGCACGCGATGGCGGCACCGATCAACGGGTGCGAGCTCTACGACCCCGCCACCGACAGCTGGGCCGCGACGGCGAGCCTGGGAATCGCGCGCGGCTCGCACACGGCGACGGTGATCGCCGCGGGCGACGTGCTGGTGGTCGGCGGCGATGCCGGGGACGTGCCAGCGTCGAGCAGCACCGAGAGCTACGACGCGGCTACCGGCGCCTGGTCGGTGCGAGCGAGCCTCAAGAAGACGCGCAATCGCCACGCCGCGGGTCTCTTGTCCAATGGGCGCGTCCTCGTCGTCGGCGGGCACCCGTTCGATGCAGCGCCGATAGCCGAGCTGTATGACCCTGTGGCCAATGCGTGGTCAGAGCCCGCTCCTCCGCCGTTCGCGGCGACCGGGCCCACGGACGCGGCCCTCGTGGTGCTCGGCGATGGGCGCGTGCTCGTCACGGGAGGCACCTATTTCGACGGCGCCCAATTGGCCGCCCAGACTGCCACTTACCTCTATGACCCCGCGGCGGATACTTGGCAGTCGGGGCCCAGCCTCGCGGGCGCGCGCGCGAGCCACTCGGCACACCTGCTTGCCAATGGCAAGGTGCTCGTCGTCGGCGGGTATCACGCATCCCTTGGCGGAGCCACGGCGACGGCGGAGCTGTTCGATCCGAACACGAACCTCTGGAGCTCGAGCGGCGCGCTGGCAGCGCCCCGTGGCCATCACGCGCACGCGGTCCTCAAAGACGGGCGGCTCCTCGTCGCCGGCGGGTTGGGCAACGCGGGGGAGCTCGCGAGCGCGGAGCTCTACCAACCGTCACTCGGGACGTGGACGACCACCTCCGCGTTCACCCTGGCCCGCGCCCGCCACCAAGCGGCCCTCTTGTCCAATGGCATGGTGCTCGCGCTCGGCGGGACCGCGAACGGCGGGCACCTCGCGAGCGCGGAGCGGTACACGCTGCTCGCCCTGCCCGGCCAGTCCTGCAGCCTCGGAGCGCAATGCCTGAGCGGCTATTGCGTCGACGGCGTGTGCTGCAGCGCTGCGTGCGTCGCGCCGTGCGCGGCGTGCAACCTCGGGGGCAGCGTTGGGGCGTGCTCGCCCATCGGCGCGGGGCTCGATCCGGCGAACGAGTGCCTGGCTGGAGCGTGCGACGGCGCGGGCGTCTGCAAGGACGACAACGGTCAAGCGTGCGCGTCCCCGAGCGAATGCTTGAGCGGCAACTGCGTCGATGGACGTTGCTGCAACACCGCGTGCGCGGCGCTGTGCACGGCGTGCAACCTCGCCGGCAGCGTCGGTTCCTGCTCTGCCATTGGAGCCGGCCTCGACCCGGCGAACGAGTGCCTGGCTGGAGCGTGCGACGGCGCGGGAGCGTGCAAGCGGGACAATGGGCAGCTGTGCACTCTCGCCCTCGAGTGCCTGAGTGGCAATTGCGTCGATGGTAGGTGCTGCAACACCGCGTGCACGGCCACGTGCTCGGCGTGCAATCTCGCGGGCAGCGCCGGGGCCTGTACGCCGCTTGGCGTGGGCCTCGATCCTGCCAACGAGTGCCTGGCCGGGGCGTGCGACGGCGCGGGCGTTTGCAAGAAGCACGTGGCGGTGGCGTGCAATGCCGCCGTCGAATGCCTCAGCGGGAGCTGCTTCGACGGCGTGTGTTGCACCACCGCCTGCACTGGCACGTGCGTCGCCTGCGATCTTCCCGGCAAGGTCGGAGCCTGCTCGATCATCGCCAAAGATCTCGATCCGGACGGCGAGTGTTACCTGGGCGCGTGCGACGGCGCCGGCGTGTGCAAGAGCGACAACGGGGTCGGCTGCGCGACCGGCAGCGCGTGCCTCGGCGGCATCTGTGTCGACGGACGTTGCTGCAGCACGCCCTGCGCTGGCGTCTGCTCGGCCTGCAACCTTTCGGGCAGCGCGGGCACCTGCACGCACATCGGCGCGGGGCTCGATCCGGCGAACGAGTGCGTGGCCGGCGCGTGCGGCGGCGCCGGAGCGTGCAAGAAGGATCTCGGGCAGACGTGCGCGCTCGGCGTCGACTGCCTGAGTGGCAATTGTGTCGACGGGCGCTGCTGCAACACGACGTGCGCGGGCACTTGCCTCGCCTGCAATCTGCAAGCTAGCTTGGGGACGTGCGCCGCCGTGCCGAAGGGCGCGGATCCGAGCAGCGAGTGCACCGGGGGCGCCTGCGACGGTGCGGGCTCGTGCAAGAGTGAAGACGCGCAGGCCTGCACCGGACCGGCTCAATGCCTCAGTGCCCATTGTTACGACGGCGCGTGTTGCAACGTGGAGTGCGACGACCTCTGCCAGTCTTGCGCGCAGACCGGCAGCGAGGGAAAGTGCCTTCCTTGGGCCGTCGGCACCGATCCCGACGAAGAGTGCGCCGTGGGAGCTTGCGATGGCGCTGGGGCGTGCACGTTCGATCCGGGACAAGGCTGCATCGCGGCGGCCGACTGCTCGAGTGGGACCTGCGTGGACGGCGTCTGCTGCGCGAGCGTGTGCGGGGGCCTCTGCGAGGCGTGCAATTTGCCCGGGAGTGCGGGGATCTGTGCGCCCGTGCCGCACGGTGCAGATCCGGCGCTCGAGTGCCCGGGGGGGGCCTGCAATGGCCAGTACGCGTGCGCCTTGGACCTGGGTCGCGCTTGTATCGCTGGCGGAGATTGCCTTGGAGCGAACTGCGTAGACGGCGTGTGCTGTAGCTCCGAATGCGGCGGAACGTGCGAGGCGTGCGATTCGGTCCTTGCCCCGGGCACGTGCCTGCACGTCGCGGCGGGTGAGGATCCCGAGGCCGAGTGCGATGGCGTGTGCGATGGCGCGGGGGCCTGCATCGGCGGGCTCGGGCACGCGTGCAGCTCGGGCGAAGACTGCCTCTCCGGCTTCTGCAGCGACGGCGTGTGCTGCGACGGGGAGTGCGGCGCGTCCGAGCCGCTCGACTGCCGTGCTTGCAGCGTCGCGGCGGGTGCGACGAGCGACGGGCAATGCGCTGCCCTCGACGCCGTCCTGTGCGAGGACGGCAGCGCGTGCACCACGGGCGACGCCTGCTCGGCCGGGATTTGCAGGGGCGGAGCGCCGGTCGTGTGCGCGGCGCCGGTCGCGTGCCGCGAGCCCGGCGCTTGCGAGCCAAAGAGCGGAGACTGCGTCTACCCCGCGAGCGCAGACGGCGCGCTCTGCGGGTCCGGGCGCTGCGAGTCCGGCGACTGCATCGAGGCGGCGGTCGACTGCAGCGTCGGTTCACCCGGCAGGCGGGGAGGGAACCGAGGTTGGCTACTTGGGGTCGTGGCGCTCGGTCTCCTCGGGCGCCTCGGCGTCGTGCGCGGGCGCGCGACCGCTCGAATTGATCGAGATCAGGGACAGTGCAGCGCCGACGACGGGGCGGGCCGGGCAATGAGCGCGCCGCATCGAGCTGCCTTCCGAGCCATCCCACGCTTCCCTCGGCCGCGGAACCCGAGTAGTCTCGGCTCGGGGTGATTGCATGTTTGACGTCCCGGGGGACGAACGGCAGCGCGCGAACGACGAGACCGTAGGTCTGGCGCGCGAAATCCTGGTGAGGCTCGACAAGGCGCTGCGGGCGCGGCGTCTCTACGACGGCAATCATTCGCTGGTTGCGCGCTTCGAGGGGGAGCTGCGCGAGCACCTGCGGCACTACCTGGGCACCTTTGGCGCGCTTCGCCTGCGAGTCCGCCCGACGTCGTTCGAGCTCGGCGACAAGGTGATCGACGGCACCGGGATCGACGAGCTGGCGCTCGGGTTCTTTCGACGCGGCGTCATCGCGTTGCGGCTCGCGGAGTCCACCTCCGACCAAGAGCTCGACACGCTCATCGACATCATCAATCGCGCGTTCTTCGCCCGGCAGCTCAGCGACGAAGACCTCTTGACCATGCTCTGGCGCGCGCACCTGCCGTCGCTGAAATACAGCGCGGTGCTCGGCTACACCGAGGACGACGGCAGCGGCGAGCCGGAGGACGGCCTGCTCGCGGACGCGGACACCGTCGGGGACGCGCTCGAGGACGATGCGGTCGGCGCGTTCGACCTCGCCTCGCTGTCCGCGGAGCAGCGCGAGGTGCTCGAGGCCAAGGTGCTCCTGCTCAAGGGCAAGGACGAGAACCTGCCGAGGGAGGTGGCGAAGCTACGCAGCGAGACCGAGGCCGAGACCGACGTCGCGTTGCTCGAGCGTCTGCTGACGCTCACCAAGGCTTCGATCTCGCTGCGCGACCGGCAGCGCGACGTCTCGAGTGACGAGCTCGTGACCATCCTCGGCTCGCTGCGGCGCGGATTCTTCGCTGCCGGCGACATGGATGCGCTCGCGCGCTTCGCCGCCACGGTGCACGCCATCGCCGCGCAGAGTGAGCTCTCTACGGAAGATCGCGACGCCGTTCAGCGCTTCCTGGACGCGGGGGTCGACGAGCGCCAGCTCGAGGAGTTCCTCAAGCGCATCCCGGGGGGAGCTGCCAAGAACGCGCCCGCCCTCGCGAGCATTCTCAAGTCGTTTGCAAGAAACGACCGCGAGCTGATTGCCCGCCTCGCCGACCACGACGAGACCGGCGCGGGGCGCGAAGCGCTGAACCAGGTGCTCGTCGACGTCGTGGGGCAGGACTCCGACTACTTGATCACGCGCTTCCGCTCGCTCGAGGGGGAGCGGGCCATCGAGGCGCTGGCGCTCCTCAGCAGGCAAGACGTCGGCTCGGCGCGCAAGGCGGTCGCCGTGCGGCTGCCGGCGGTGGGGGACGAGTTTCAGATCGAGCTTCTGGAAGCGATTTTCACGATCCCTGGGCTCTACGACGAGCGCCTGCGGGCCGCGCTCCTGCGCTTGGCACAGAAGGGCGGCGGCCTGCGGGTGCACGTGCTCGAGAGCTACGCCGTGCACGCCGATCCCGCGATCACGAACGAGGTGCTCGCCTGGGTCGGCACCGAAGAGCTCGACACGTGGGATCCCAAGAGCGTCGAGGCGGCGTTCAAGGTGCTCTTCCGCGCCCACGAGGTGCGCGCGCTTCCGATCGTCGAGGGGATCCTTGCGCGAAAGTCCCTCTTCCGCCGGCGCCCGCTGCTCGAGCTGAAGCTCGCGGTCGTCGCGGCGCTCGCGTACTCCGAGGCCCCCGAGGCCCACGCCATCCTCGACAAGCAGCTGGCGTCGAAGGAGGCCGAGCTGCGCGACGCCGCCCGCGCGTCCCTCGACCGTCAGGCGCTCGACCGCGCTCGGTCGCGCATGAGCGTGCTCCCGGGAGACTTGCCGTCATGAGCACCCCCGACGTCGACTCCCAACGCATGGGTGAGCCGGACTCGGCTCGCGACCAGACGTACGCGGCCCAGCTCATCGCGTCCTGCAACGCCGCGATGAGGACGCTGCGCCTCCACCACGGCGCGAACGAAGCCGTGCTCAAGCTCGTGGGCACGCTTCAGCAGAGCCTCGAGATGCTGAGAGAGCATCACCCCGCGCGCATTGTCCTCGTGTACGTCGAGGGCGTCTATTACCTCGGCGATCACCGCGTGCGCCTCTCGCCCGCGCAAGAGCCAATCGCGGAGCAGCTCGCGCGGGAGCTCGTCCGGCGCGGCATCGGCGGCTTCGGCTTTGACGGAGTCCGTTCGCAAGAGGAAATCCTGACGTTCTTCTCCGTGCTCGAGCAGAACCGCGATCGGCAGAATGTCGAAGCGCTCCGCAAGGACCTGCGCGACAAGGGCATCAAGGGGATCACCGTGTCGAGCGTGCTGCGCCCGATCACCGACGGCGAGAAGAGCGGGGAAAAAAAGGTCTCGAGCCACGCGGCCGACGTGTTCTCGCTCGCCATTCGGCACATGGCGTCCTCGCTGCGCGACAAGACCGCCATGGCGAGCAACGCCCGCGGAAAGCGGATCGTCCAAGAGTTCGTCGACCTGGCGGAGAAAGACCCGATCTTGCTCATGTCCCTCGCCGGCTTGCGTGGCACCGGGTCCGATGATGGCGAGCACACGATCGCCGTCTCCACGCTGTCGATCGCGCTCGGCATGCGCATGGGGCTCACCCGCAACCTGCTCGCCGATCTCGGCTACGCCGCGTTGCAGCACGACGCGGCGCTGCCCGACCTTGGGCCGGACCACGTCGCGGACATCGCGCGCCACCCCGTTCGCGCGCTGCGTGCGCTCGGTGCCGGAGCGCTCGATGTGCGCCAGATGCGGCAGATCGCGAGCTCGTTCGAGCACCACCGCGACTACGTCGGCGGGGGAGAGCCACGCATTCTCGGCGCGCCGCGCCCGCATCTCTTCTCGCTGATCATCCGCATCGCGAACGACTTTGACGGGTTCACGCGCGGGCGCCGCGGCGCCGAGCCGGTCGACGTTCCGGAGGCGATCGCGCGGCTCTACCGCGGGCGCAGCAGCGCCTATCACCCTCAGCTCGTCGACCTCTTCGCCGACATCGTCGGGGGCGTGGACGTCGCGCCGGCGGCGCCTCCGACTCCCCAGGCGGGCGAGCTCGATCTCATGCTGGCCGCTTTTCTTGGAAAGCAAGAAGAGGTCGAGGTCGAGGTTCGCGCGACAGCAAAGCCGGCGCCGCCGGCCAAGAAGAACGCGCTCGGCGTGTTGAAGCTGAAGAAGCTCGCGAAGAAGCGGAACTGAGAGCGGCAAGCGGGACGCGGCGCGCCGTCTCCGGTCGGGCTACGCGCGGTAGTCGATGTAGTCGAGGCAATCCCACAGCTCGTCGCGCAGCGCCGCGTCCTTCGACAGCTCGGCGCAGACGAGGTCGGTGGTTTTGTCGAGCTTCGCCCGCGCGGCCTTCAGCTTGGCGCCGTCGCGCGAACAGCTCGCGACCTGGCCGATCGTGCGCCGGCCTTCTTCGAGCGCCTCGTTCGAGCCGGTCTCGTGAAGGAACTTGTCGAGCTTCGCGAGGACCTGTCCGAGGACCGCCTCGAACTCGCTGACGTTCATGATGGACACGGCTTCTCCGGCGCTTATCTTGGGCGCAGCTCAGTTCTCGAGCTCGTCGCCGAGAGAGGTAGTCGGGGGGGGGCTCACGCGACGGTAGGCGCGGAACCAGGCGACGTCGACGTAGCCGAAGTCGCCCGAGACGTTGGCGAAGGGCACGCCGAGCAACACCGGATCGGTCAGCGCGCTCAGGTTCTGCGGCGGCCCGAGCGCGATGAAGGTCGCGCCGTCGTCCGAGTACGCCGCGGTCACCTCGCTGGCGAGCCGCTTCAGCTGGACGACCTGCGGAAATGTCGCTGCGACGGGCAGCGCGGTCGCCGTAGCAGCGCCCCCTGCCGTCACGCGCGAGATGCTCAGTCGCTCACGCGGCAGCTCGCGCAAGGTGAGCATCGCGAAGGCGGCGCTCGCTTCCTCGCTCGCGCGCAGCATGAGCCCGCCGAGCTTGGCGTCGCCGCCGAGCGACCCCCCGGTGCCGGCGAGCTCGAGCTCGGCCACGAAGTCCCCCGAGACGGCGCGCTGATACAACACCGCCGAGTCTTCTGTCCCGCCAAAATCGCCGGATTTTCCGCGCAGGCGCAGCGCACCCGCGACGAGCTCGACCGAGCCCACCGCGCCGCCGAACGTCGACACGGTCCACCCGTCGGGGGCCTCGTCGCCGTCGAATCCCTCCCAGTGGAGGTACACCTTGGTGGGATCCGCGAGCGGGGCCGCAGGCGCGTCGTTGCCGTAGAAGACCAAGTACTCGGTGCTCGGGGCTGCGTCCTCCGGCGTCCGAAACCAGAGCCGCGTCGCGCCGTCATTCCACGCTGCGCGCGGCTCGAGCACGCGATCGAGCTCGACGTACGCGTCGCCCGCCGCATACCCGATGCGAACGTCGTCGCCGCTGGCGCTGGCCTTCTTGTCTGCGACCAGCTTCGCGTGGTCGAGCGCGATCGAGAACGAGTGCCCCGGAAGTACGGTGCCCGTCATGACGATCGCGCGGCGAAATGCGTAGTTCTCGAGCCCGGAGGCCTGCGCGCTGCCGCCTTGCCCGCCCGAGGTCGTGGTCGCGCTCGTGCTCGAGGTCGGGCTCTCTTGCGAGCTGATGCGGTCGCCGCAGGCCGCGAGCGCGCCGACTGCCGAGAGTGTGCATCCCAAGCGATGAGCGAGCCCCATTGGCCCCACGAGTAGCACAGTCTGAGCGCCTGCGGGCCAGCCACGCGCAGGCGCGCGTCACCATCATGGGCGACGGCTGCGTCGCCGCCAGGCGCCAAACACCGCGAGCAGCGTGAGCCACGCGCTGGTGCGAACGCGGGCGGAGGCTCCGGGCAGCTCGCAGCCGCACGCGCGCCCATTCAGCGTGACACCGTCGGCACAAAACGCGCACGGCTCGGCGCCACCTTGGCCCGCGCCACCTTGGCCCGCGCCACCCTGTCCCGCGCCACCCTGTCCCGCGCCACCCTGTCCCGCGCCACCCTGTCCCGCGCCGCCGTGACCCGCGCCGCCCTGTCCGGCGCCGCCCTGTCCGGCGCCGCCCTGACCCGCGCCACCTTGGCCCGACGGTTCCACGACGCAGCTCGCGGAGCACCCGTCGCCGTCCTTCGTGTTGCCGTCGTCGCACGCTTCGTTGCCGACGAGGAGCCCGTCGCCGCAGTTCTCCGTGCACGCGCTCGGTTGGCCCTGGCACTGCCAGCCCTTCTCCACGACGCAGGCCGAGCAGCCGTCGCTCGCTCCGCCGTTGCCATCGTCGCACCCTTCATTGCCGACGACGAGTCCGTCGCCGCAGATGGACGTGCACGCGCTCGGCTCGCCCTGGCACTGCCAGCCCTTCTCCACGGCGCACGTCGAGCAGCCGTCCTTGCTCGCGGTGTTGCCGTCGTCGCACGCTTCGGTCCCGAGGAGCTTGCCGTCGCCGCAGTCGCACGCGTCGCCCTGCCCGTCCTTGTCGACGTCGGCCTGCGTCGGGTTCGCGACGACGGGGCAGTTGTCGAGCGAGCTCGCGACGCCGTCCTTGTCGGGATCGGCGTCCTGAACGCGGAAATTCTCGGAGAAAACGAACAGGCCCGCCGCTTCGCCGACGTGCTGTCGCTCTGCGTCGAGGCAGCGATCTTCGTCGATCGCGAGCCCAACGCCCGTCGCCCCGAACCCGAAGTAGCGCAGCCAGCCGCCGTCGGCCTCGATGCGGGTCTGCGGTTTCGCGACGAAGAGCGGCGCCATCGAGTACTTCTGCGTGAAGGGGATCGTCACGCCTTGGGCGTCCCAGCCGTCGACGACATTGCCCGTGAGGATGGTCTCGTAGGTGATGGCCTTGCCGTCCGAGTCGGTGAACTTGCTGAGCGTGCTGCTCTCGATCGCCATCCAGCCGACGCGCTCATTCGCGCCGAGCGCGCCGCCGCCGAAGCACTCGCAGCCGTCGAGGGCGAGCTCGAAGCTCTTCGCGGTGACGTTGCGCACGGCGGCCGTGAGGAACGGATCCGACGGTTGGCTCGGGACGTTGTTCTTCTCGTTCGCGATGCCCTGGATCTGCGCGAGCACGATCGGCTGCTTGAAGCCCGCGGGCAGCGGGACCGTGAAGAATCCGCCGCCGTTGTGGTAGACGACCTGCTTCGTGTCGACCGTGCCGGATGCGACGAGCGCGCCGTCCGGTAAGAGCCAGGTGCCTGTCTCGACCGCGACGTAGGCGATCGTCATCGCGACGTGCGGGCCGTCTTCGCTCTTCGGCTCGGCCAGCGTGAGCTCGAACGACGTCTTGCCCACGTTGCGAAGGCGGAAGTCGGCCGGGTTACTGCCGCTCGAGTCCGGGATCGCGAGCACGACGGGTGTCTCGTAGGCGTACTTGAGCGTCACGAGATCCCAGGTCGGATCTTGGTAGGTGTCCTTCTTCGTGACCTTGCCGCCCTCGAGCTGGAACACGAAGGGGGCGGCGCTCGCGGATGGCGCCCACGTGAGGAGCACGGTGGCGAGCACGGCGCGAGTGGCACTCTTGGCATTCCGCATGGAGACCTCGGCGCCATCCTACTACGCGCCAAGGGCTCGCGGCCTAATGCCGCGAAGCGAGGGCTCGGCAGGTGAGCGGGGAGGCGGCCCGTCCTCCTCGCCCGAGCCGGCGGCTACAGGAGCGGCGCGTTCACGGGGTTCGGTCGCTCGGGCGCGAGGACGCCGCGCACGATGGCGAGGATGCTGCGCGCCGGCGCCGTGGAGAGCACGTGTCCCGCGGGGACGACCGCACCCGCGAGTCGGCGCGCGTCTTCGATGATCGCGGACTCGGGGGCGAGCGTCAGCTCGAAGACACCGTCGCCGAAGGTCGCGCGGCCGCTCGCGCGATCGAGGTCGAGTCGGTAGTCGCGGCCCGCGATGAACGCCCATGCGCGCACGAGCTCGCTCGAGGCCTCGAGGTAAAAACCGCCATGCTTCTTCTTATGCTCGAACGACGCGAGCGAGCCGAAAAAGCGCGGCTTCCGGATGTACGGACCGCCATCTTCGGGGCAGAAGATGTCGCAGTTGCCGCACTCGTTGCAGAAGTCGGCGTAGTTGCCGATCTGGGTCTCTTGCTCGACGACGAACGGCACTCCGAGGCGGTGGGCGACGCTGCCGTCCTCGCGGAGGAAGGCCTCCTCGGCGAAGCCGTTCACCGGCGCCGTGTGGTAGACGAAGTTCGCGTCGTTGGGGCACACGGGCACGCACTTGTCGCAGCTGATGCAGTCGAACAGGACGAGCTCTGAGCCGATCTTGCGCGGGATGGCGGAGTTCTTCGCTCGCGTGTAGCGCGCGTCGTCGAGCGTGCGCGTGACGACCTTCCGCATATTGAAGAGCGAGGCGAGGCCGACGTCGCCGATGCCTGCCGACGCGGCGCCTTCGGCCGCGAGGATGTAGCCATCGAGGTCCTTCGCGCCGAGCGCCTGCATCCTCTTGTGCAGATTGCCGAGGTACTTGTGCAGGCGCCCGTAGCCGCCCTGGCGCAAGAGATCGGTGCAGGTCGTGATCGGCGCGAGCCCGCAGGCGGCGGCGTCCGGAAAGTTCTGCGCGTCGATCCCGGCGGAGAAGCTGATCGGAAACGCGGCGCCCACGGCCTCGCGAAAGCGGAGCGCGAGCGACAGGCTGATCGGGTAGAGCGGCTGGCCCGACATGTACATGCGCTCTTCGCTGCGCGGAAAGAACGAGCGGTGGTTCTCGACGACGAGGGTGTTCGTGAACTTGGCGCCGAGCGTGAGCCCGCGCTCGCTCGCGACGTCACCGAGGCGCCCCATCATGTCGAGCGCCTCGCCCCACTGAAGATCGCGCGCGAACTCGGCCTCGATCGGGCGGATCTCGGTGAAGCCGAGTCGGTCGTGGAGAATGCCGCTCACCTCGCCATAGCCGAGCAGCGTCGGGTTCATCTTCACCACGACGTGCACGCCAAGGTCGCGCAGGAGGTGTTCGCAGATCGACTCGATCTCGCCGCGCGGGCAGCCGTGAAAGGTCGAGAGGGTCACGCAGTCCGAGAGGCGCGTAGCAAAATCGAGGTCGCGGTAGCGCGCGAGGTCACCGGTGAGCTCCCCGCGCAGGCGCTCGACGACCGTGGATGCGTCCTTCATGCCGCGTAGAAATGCGTCGACCTTGGCGCTCTTGATGCCGGGCAAGTCGTAGCCGACAGACATGTCGAAGAGCAGGTGCGGCCCCGCCTCGTGCGCGCCCCGGGCCACGCCCGACTCGCCGAGGATGCGAATGAGCATCGCCGCCTTCACGTACTCTTCGAGGCTCTGCTCGACCTTCAGCTCCTGCGACCACTCGACGTTGTAGCCGACGTTGGTCGCGTCGATGCATGGGCGCGGCAGGACGAGATCGTCCTTCACCTGCACAGTCTTGAGCTCGAGGATGCGCGCCCCACCGAGCCAGCAGAGGGCGATGTTCTGCGCGAGCTGGCTCTGCGGCCCTGCGGCCGGGCCGAGCGGCGTCGAGGCGACGTCGCCATGAAAGCGCACGCTCGTGTCGCCGGCGCCGCCCGTGTACCACTTGCTCTCGGGCAGGTCGAAGACGGCCCCTTGCGCGCGGTGCTCGGCGAACGCGCGCCGGAGGAGCTGCGCCAGCGGCATCGGGACGAGGTCGCTCATCGGGAGCCGACACTACGATCGAAGCGCCGGCGCTGTCGATGCCGCTAGCGCGGACCGTGGATGCCGCGAGATCGCGCGAAGGGCGGCGTGTTAAGGTCGCGGGCATGTCCGCCGAGCCGATCGCCGAAGACGAAACGACCGTGAGCTTCGAGCTCAACGGCCAGCCGACCCGTGTGTCGGTGGCTCCCGGAGAGACGCTGCTCGAGACCTTGCGCGAGCGGCTCGGGATCACGAGCGCGAAGGACGGCTGCAGCCCGCAGGGCCAGTGCGGCTGCTGCGTCGTGGTCATCAACGGGCAGGGCGTGACCTCGTGCGCGATGCTGACGACCAAGGCGGAGGGCAAGCGGATCGTCACGAACGAGGGGCTGCCCGCGCGCGACCGCGAGATCATCGGCGGGGCGTTCGCGGCGGCGGGCGGCGTGCAGTGCGGGTTCTGCATCCCGGGCTTCGTCGCGCGGACGGCGGCGATCCTCGAGCGTGAGCCGAACCCGTCGCGTGAGCAGGTGAAGAAGCAGCTTGGCATCCATCTGTGCCGCTGCACCGGGTACGTGAAGATCCTCAGCGCGATCGAGCTTGCGGCGGCGGTGAAGCGCGGCGAGTGCGAGCTGCCGCAGCCTGAGCCGGGCGCGTGCGGCGTCGGCAAGCGCCTGCCCAAATACCGCGCCGAGGCCTATGCGCTCGGCGACGTGCCGTACGTCGACGACATGAGCGTTCCCGACATGCTGCACGCCGCGGTGAGGCTGAGCGATCACCCGCGCGCGAAGGTGCTCGCGATCGACACACGGGAGGCCGAGGCGCTGCCGGGGGTCGTGCGCGTCGCGACCGCGAAGGACGTGCGTGGGCGGCGGCGCTACGGGCTCATCGAGCAGGATTGGCCGAGCTTCATCGCCGAGGGGGAGACGACGTGCACCGTGGGCGACGTGCTGGCGGCCATCGCGGCGGTCGACCGGCGCACGGCGCGGCGCGCAGCAGAGCTCATCCGCGTCGAGTACGAGGTGCTCGAGCCGATCGTCGACGCGCGCGCGGCGGTGCAGGACGACGCGCCGACGGTGCATCCCGATCGCAAGAACCTCCTCAGCACCTCGAAATACGTGCGCGGCGATGTCGACGCGGCGTTCGCGAAGAGCGCGTTCGTGGTGAGCGACACCTTCCACACGCAGACGATCGAGCACCTGTTCATGGAGCCCGAGAGCTGCCTCGTCGTGCTCGAGGGCGAGCGACTGCGCGTCTTCTCGCAGGGCCAGGGGATCTACGACGACCGGCGCCAGCTCTCGCGCGCGCTCGATCTCGAGGAGTCGCAGCTCGACGTGACGCTCGTCAGCAACGGCGGCGCCTTCGGTGGCAAGGAAGATCTCTCGATTCAGGCGCAGACGGCGATTTTGGCGCGACTCACTGGCAAGCCCGTGAAGCTCACCCTGAGCCGCGACCAGTCGATCCGCGTGCACCCGAAGCGTCACCCATTCGAGATGCACTACACGATGGGCTGCGACGCGAATGGCAAGCTCACCGCGGTCAAGGCGCGCATGCTCGCCGATAGCGGGGCGTACGCGAGCGTCGGCGCCAAGGTGGTCGAGCGCGCGGTCGGCCACGCGTGCGGCCCGTACCACGTGCCGGCGGCAGACGTGCTGGGGCAGGCGGTCTACACGAACAACCCGCCCAACGGCGCGATGCGCGGCTTCGGCGTGAACCAGTCGGCGTTCGCGATCGAGCAGCTGCTCGACCGGCTCGCCGAGAAGTGCGGCCTCGACGCCTACCAGATCCGCGAGCGCAACCTGCTGCGAGATGGGGACCGCTTCGGGCCGGGGCAGAAGATGAAGGACTGCGCGGGCCTGTTGCGCACGCTCGAGGCGGTGAAGGACCGCTACTACGGCGCGAAGATCGCCGGGCTCGCGTGCGGGATCAAGAACGTCGGGATCGGCAACGGGATGGTCGATGTCGGGCGCGCGCGCATCGACGTGCTCGAGGGCGGGGGCCTGCGGCTGGCGCACGGCATGACCGAGATGGGACAGGGGCTGCACACGATCGCGCTGCAGGTGATGTACGAGGCGACGGGCCTCGCGGCGCGGAGCGAGGTGGCGGTCGAGGTGACGACGGACGACGGCCTCGACTGCGGCATGACGACGGCGTCGCGCGCGACGGTGCTCGTCGGCAACGCGATGAAGGACGCGGGAACGAAGCTGCGCGCGGAGCTCGATGCGGCGGGCGGGGCGCTCGAGCGCCTGCGTGGCAAGAGCTACTTCGGGGAGTGGAAGTGCGATTTCACGGTGAAACCCGGCACGCCCGGCGACAACCCGATCACCCACTTGTCGTTCGGGTTCGCGACGCAGGTGGTGCTGCTCGACGAGACCACGGGCAAGATCCGCAAGGTCGTGGCGGCACACGACGTCGGACGCGCGCTCAACCCGACCTTGTGTGAAGGGCAGATCGAGGGCTCGGTGCACATGGGTCTCGGCTATGCGCTGAGCGAGGAGCTCGTGCTCGAGGGCGGCGTGCCCGTGGATCCGACGATGCGAAAGATCGGCGTGCTCCGCGCGCACGAGACGCCCGACATCGAGGTGCTGCTCATCGAAGAGCCCGAGCCGCTCGGACCGTACGGCGCGCGCGGCGTGGGCGAGATCGGGCTCGTGCCGACGGCGCCGGCGGTGGCGCAGGCGCTCTACAAGTTCGATGGCAAGTGGCGCACGACGCTGCCGATGCGCGAGCACTACGAGAAGGCGAAGCGGGCCGGAGGCTAGGTAGTCCCCGAGTGCGGAGTTTCGCTCGCGGGCGGGGCGGGGGCGAGGAGCGCCTCGAGCAGCCAGACGAGGCCGAGCGCGACCATGCTGTAGAGCGCATAGGCGACGAGGGCGGGGTGCGCGATGCCGGCCTTCGAGAGGCTCGAGGCGAGGACGAAGCTGCCGCTCTTCAGCTTATGGGCTTGGCGCAACAGGCTGCTCTGGGCCGCGAGATCGACGAGGACGAGCGAGACGACGGCGAGCGCCGCGGGCCATCGCGAATCTGCGAGGCGCGTGTGCAGCGCGTCGAAGCCGACGGCGACGACGCATGCGGCTACGGGCAGCGCCGGAAAGAGGTAGCGCGCGTAAGCGGAGCCGCCGCGCGAATAGAAGGCGGCGATCGAGTACGCATAGAGCGCGAAGAGCAGCGCCGCGAGCGCCGCGAGCACGAGGCCGCTTCGTCTTGGGCGTGGCGCTGAGTGCCTGAGAATGCTCGTGAGTCGCCGCGCCGCTGCCACCGCCGCCAAGCCGACCCCGCTCGCGGTGATGAGGCCGCCCACGAGGCCGCCGCCCCGCGCGTGGTGGCTGCGGGCCATCATCTCCCAGAGCTGGTCGTGGACCTCGGTGAGCGGAGCCTCAGAGAAGAGCGCCGCGAGAGCCGAGCCGCGCGGCACGCGCTGGAACATCGTGAAGAGCATTCTGGCGCCGGTGACGTCGCCGTAGAGCCGGTAGTTGCGCCAGTAGAACCAGCCGGAGGTCGCGAGCACGAGCGACAACACGAGGGCGCTGGCCCCGAGCGCGCGTGACCAGCGCTTCCGGTCGCGTGCGCCGTCGAGCCACGGCGTAGCGGCGAGCGCGAGGAGCGCCACGGTCACGGCGAAGAGGGCGGAGAAGCGGGTGAGCATCGCGAGCGAAAGCGTCGCCGCGAGCGCGAGGGCGCGGGGCCACGTCATGCCGCCGAGGACGAGGCGGGTCGTCACGTAGCAAGCGGCCGAGACCGTCAAGAACGAGGTGGCGTCGTTGTACGCCGAGCCCATGACGTGCACGAAGCCCGGCACGAGGGCCGTGAGCGCCGTCGTGACCAGCGCGAGGTCGCGGCGTCGCAGCGCGCGCAAGGCCGTGAGGTAGACCAACGCAAGGCCGGCGCACGCAGCCGTGACGCTCACGAGGCGCGCGCTTCGGCCTGCTGCCTTGGGGGCGCCGCGCTCGACGAACGTGCGCACGACGGGAGCCACGAGCGCGTAGTGGAGCGGCGGGTGGTTCGCGACCCAGATGTCGTTCTTGTGCCGGTTCTTCTTGAACGTGGCGGCCTCGAGCTCGGCGAGCGGGATCGGCGTCGTCACGGTGGGGAGAACGCCGCGCGACAACGAGAGCGCATAGGCGAGGTGGGCCCGCTCGTCGGTCGGGTAGAGGTGCGGCATCGCCAGCGCGTGACCGAGGCTCAGGCCAGCGAAGAGCAAGAGGCAGCCGACGATGCCGCGCCACTGGCGAGTGCGCGCGGACGCGTCGGTGCGGTCCGCACTGCGTCGCCCGGGCGTGGGCGGCGGGGAGTCCTCGCTCGCCGGGACGCTCATCGTCGCCACGATAGTAAAAAGGCGCGCGTTCCGCTGACCCTTCCCGCCCGGAGCCGCGACGCGTCGCCGCGCGTCCGAGAGCTCGCGAGGAGGCGCGCAATTCGCAGGGCCGCTTGACAGGGGACTCGTCGGGTCTATAATTAGAATGAGAATTCTAATTCTGGATCCGATGCGCACCACGACCGTCCCCGAGCTCGAGTGGGTGAGGCCCCCGCTCCAGGCGCGAAGCCGCGAGACCCTCGAGCGCCTGCTCGACGCCGCCGAAGAGATCTTCGACGAGAAGCGGGTCGAGGAGGCGACCGTGGCCGAGGTGGCGCGGCGGGCGGGCTCGAGCATCGGCTCGTTCTACGCGCGCTTTCACGACAAAGAGGGGCTCGTGCGCTCGGTGTTCGAGCGCTTCGCCGAGCAGGCGGTGATGACCGCAGAGGTCGCGCTGGTGCCAGCGAGGTGGGAGGGCGTGCCGATCGAAGAGGCGCTCGAGACGATGGCGCGCTTCGTCATCGTGGTGCTCGACAAAAAGCGAGGGCTCGTCTCCGCGCTCGTCGGTCGCGCGCCCGTGGACTCCGCGCTGACGCGGCTCGGCGAGCGCCTCGTCGAGCGCGTGGCGGCGCTGCTCGCGGCGCTGCTCGCGGCGCGCGGACTGCGCCCCAGGCATCCGTCGCCACGGCTCGCGCTCGAGGTGGCCGTGTGGCTCTTCTTGAGCGGGCTCGAGCTGCGCGCGGTCTCGCGGCTGCATGGCGCGCCGGGGCTCTCGGACGCCGACGCGGCGCGTGAGCTCGCCCGCGTGTGCGCTCGCTACCTCGGCATCGACGCGGCGGACGGACCTGCGCGCCGCGGAAACGGGGCAGCGAAGGCCGCGACGGCGACGAAGGCGGTGGGGAAGGCCGCGACGGCGACGAAGGCGACGAAGGCCGCGACGGCGACGAAGGCGGTGGGGAAGGCCGCGACGGCGACGAAGGCGGTGGGGAAGACCGCGAAGGCCGCGACGGCGGCGACGGCGACGAAGGCGGTGGGGAAGACCGCGACGGCGGCGAAGGCGACGAACGCCGTGAAGGCGACGCGCCGCGGCAACGGGTCGGGCAACGGGACGAGCTGACGGGCGGGCTGACGGGCGGGGCGCGACAAGGAG
Organism: Myxococcales bacterium; assembly: GCA_005800325.1. Lineage (GTDB taxonomy): Bacteria > Myxococcota_A > Polyangia > Polyangiales > Polyangiaceae > SYFR01. The sequence continues at coordinate 18,802 of SYFR01000285.1, forward strand.
CGAAACATGGGCATCGCAGGATTCGGCAAGACAGAGCTTCGCTACGACATGTTCGATCTCGTGAGCAACGCGAGCGAGGCCAAGCGGCTGGCGAAGTGCGAAGGGATCTACCACCGTGGCCAGGAGCTCGCGTGGGACGGGAAAGAGATCCTCCCGATGCTCATCGAGAAGCACGGCGGCATCCACGTCGCGCCCGAGAAGCAGGAGGCGCTCAAGCGCGTGTTCGCCATCATCCTCTGGGGCGAGCTCGCCGCGTGGAAGGTCTCGGCGCAGCTCGCCGACGGGCTCGTGCCGCTCGAGGCGAAGATGGCCGCGACGGGCCAGGCCTTCGACGAGGCGCGCCACTTCTATGTGATGCACGACTACCTCGAGCAGCTTGGCTACGTGCCCGAGCGGCTCGACCGCGCGCCACAGGCGCTGCTCGACCTCGTGCTCGACACCGACAACCTCGCCTACAAGCTGCTCGGCATGCAGCTCATGATCGAGACCCTCGCGCTCACCATTTTTCAGACCGTCCGCGAGAGCGAGGTCGAGCCGGTGTTGTGCGAGCTCATGCGTTACTACGAGCGGGACGAGGCACGCCACGTGGGGCTCGGGATGCAATACCTGCCGAGCCTCATCAGCCGCATGAAGAAGCACGAGGTCTCGCAGCTCATCACCTTCCAGGTGCGCCTGCTCGCGTGGGCGCTGTGGGAGCTCAAGGTGCTCGAGCCGGATCTTGCGGTGCTCGGGCTCGACCCGCGCTTCATCATCGAGCGCGGGCGCAAGAAACAGCTCGCCGCGCTCTACGAGGCATTCTCCGCGCTTGGTTGGGCGTGGCAAGAGGACAAGAACTACCCAGCGGCCGTGCTCAAGGCGATCGTCGAGTTCACGTTTCCGACCGATGCGTCCCGAGCGGACCGGCGCAACATGTTCACGAGCGCGTGGAACGCATTCTGGAACAAGGATGAGATCCACACAGCGCTCGAGTTCGACGTGCACGACGCGCACCGGATCCGAACGGCGCGCGGCCTCGACCTGTGAGCGACGCGGCGTGCCGCGTCAGGCGGGGAGGTTGACTGCTGAGCGACGGAGCGTGACGCCCGAGCGACGACGCCTGTGCGTTAGTCGAGGTCGAGCTTGGCGAGCGCGCCGTCGAGGTCTTTCTGGCCCGCGGCGAGCTGCTCTTTGGTGCCGCCGATCTCTACCAAGTAGAGGTAGCCGTCGGTTACGAACACCGACACGTAATAGAGGTAGGGCTTATTGCCTTCGTCGTGGCCGAAGCGCAGCTGGGTGCCCTTGTGGCCGTCGCCCGTCGTGACGTCGACGGACTCGATCAGCGCATAGCCGCCCTCGTCGCGCAGCTTGTTCTTGATGGCTTGCAGCCAGAAGCCGAGCTCGCCCTTCGGCTTGTGCTTCTGTTCGCGAATGGCAAAGACGAGGCCGTCGGCGGTCGTCGCGCGAAAGTCATAGGCGTCGTAAGCGTTCTCGAGCTCGACGAAGCCGGCGGGGACCTCGGCCTTGAAATGCGGGCCGCAGGCGGCGAGGGCGAGGGCGAGGGTCAGGGTCGCGATCTTCGAGGTCATGGCGTTCTCACGAATCGAGGGGTCGTCGAGCGTGCTGCCCTTGGCGCAGAGGCCAAGGAGCGGCTCACAGGCTGAGGAGCGGCGAGAGGCCGAGCTGGTGGAGCCAGTCGAAGGGCAGGCGCACCCGCGGCGCGACGTGGTCGGTCTGCCGCGGCGAGAACTGCACGGTGAGGGTCGAGAACCGGATGAGCTCGCGCATGCGCTTGAGCTTGCCCTCGAAGCTCTCGATCTGCGCCGTCACGCGGCCGAGCTGCTCCTCGACCTTGAGCGCTTCGGCGACGTTGTTCGCCTGCGACAAGAGCTGCTCGAGGCGAGCGCGAACGGCGCGGGCGTTCTTCAGCTGGGTCTCGAGGTCGCGGAACTGATCGGTGACGTCCTGCACGGACTCGTTGCGGCTCACGACGTCGCCGAGCGCCGCGGCAGCGCTGAGCGCCTGACGGTACTTCTCTGCCGGGACGCGAAACGTGATGGCGTTGTTCGAGCGCGAGACGAGGTAGCCGCCGAGCTCCTGGGCGACGGCGAACGCCTTGTCGAGGGCCTCAGCGACCTGGAACACGGAGAGCTGCAGCGTGGCCGTGTAGATGAGGAGCGGTGCGGCGGGCTTGATGGGCTCGGCCGTGACCGACGTCGCGGCGTCGGTGGCGGTCGGGGGCGGACCGCTCGGACCGGGTGAGCCGGTCGCGACCGTCGTCGAGCGCGGCGCGTCGGGCTGCGCCGGGCGACCTGCCGCGGGACCCATCGCGAACGAGCCGCTCGCCAGCGAGTCCATGGCGACCCCGGCCTCTTCCGACGCGGTGTCCATCCTCATGGCGGGGCTCGCGTCGGGCGACGCCATCGGCGGTGCTGCCGCTTCGGACTTCATGCCGGCGAAGCCCGAGCTGCACGCCGCCGAGAGCGCGCTGAGCACGACCAAGAGGAGCCACCATGCGCGGCGCGGAGCGAGCTCTTTCACGACAATGCCCTTATCGGGGTCGAGGCGGCGCGGCAAGCGGGGGGCGCGTGCGTGAGTCACGCAGCGGCGTGCAGCGGTGTGAAGGGGGCGGCGCGCGCGTGAGTCACGCAGCGGCGTGCTTCTTCTTGAACCAGAAGCAGGCGCAGCCGTAGGTCTGCGTGGCGAGCAGCTCCGGGGAAGGGTTGTATACGAGGCCGAGCGGTTGATCGTCCGGGATCAGCGCGAGCTCGACCAGCGTGAACTGGTCAGCAAACATGCTGAGCACTTGCTCACAGCGGTAGATACGGTGGGCATTGAACATGACCATCGACTCCTTGCCCACGGGAACCGCGAAGAGCAAATCGCCCCCGGGCCTCATGACTCGCTTGAGCTCGCGGGCGGCCTTGAGGTCGCCGTCGTAGTCCAGCTCGTCGCCGTAGCGGCCGAGCCCGACGTGCTCGACGACATGCAGGCACGACGCCGACTCGACGGTCTCGCTCGCCAGGGTCAAGCGGGTCAGATCTTCCTTCTCGAGCGTCAGGTTGTCGAGCTGGAGATCGGCAGGACGCACGTCGCAGAATTTGACCGGGAACCAGGCTGACGCGGTCGCGGACAAATAGAGAGACGACGAAAAATCATAGTGAATTGCCGGGCGAATCTTCTGCAAGGCACGAGCAGCCCAGGCCACGTGATAGACGTAGTGCCGGTCAAATCCGGTCTGCGTGGTATCGTCCTCGAGGATTGGAAATCGCTGGTTCCATTCGAGGGAGAAGCGCTTGGTCGTCCGCACCTCCTGCGCCGACAGCATCTTGAAGCTCTCGATGAATTGTTCGGGTGTCATGCGTCGCTGAGACCTCTTCCGGTGAATGCGTACGGGCCTCTCCCGGCAGCGTCAAAGCGCTTGGAACGAACAGCCTGCTAGAGCTCGATGCGCGTGGCGCCGGCGGGGAGCGTGACCTCGCGGACCGCGACGGTAAAGCGGCGGTTGTCGAAGCGCAGCTCGTGGAAGCGGACGAGGAGGTCCTCGTCGCGCGGCTCGGTGCGTAGGCGGCCAACCCAGCGGCCCGGCGCAGGTGGGGTCGCGGATGCGAAGGCGGCGAGGCCCATCGTCGCGGCGGCGGTCGCCTCACCGACGGCCGTTGCCGCTGCGTCGTCGGAGGTGAGCACGAGCTCGCTCGAGAGATCTTCCCAGGTGAGGAGGGCGAGGGCGCCCGGCCCCGTGAAGAGGCCGAGCTCGCGTAGCTCGCGCTCGATGGACGCCGCCGATTGCGGCGTTGGC